>JAHHMJ010000087.1 GCA_018678395.1 Gemmatimonadota bacterium
TGGATACCGATCCCGCCGCAAGCGGCTGAGGTAGCGGAATCGGACACCCTGCACCTCGGGGTCGCCGAGGCGTTCGGTCGGGCGGTGGAGGCGGCGCTGGACGTCGCCGCGGCGGGTCTCCGCGCCGAGGCGGCCGAGGCCCGTGAGGATCAGGCGGCGCGGCTGCCCAATCCCCAATTCACGGTCGCCGCCGAGAATCTGGGGAAAGAGCGCTTGACCACCGGACTCCCGGCGCCCGACGGGATCGAGGGGCAGGCGGTCCTGAGTCCCTCTCTCCCGTTCGGCCCGACGCGTTCCGGAACGGTGGGCGCGGCTCGCGCCGAACGAGTCGCCGCGGAAGCACGACTCGAACGCACGGTACGGCAGAGCGCGGAGAACATCCTCGCGGGCCTCGGCTCGCTCGTTCGTGCTCGAACCGTCGCTCGGAATGCGCGCGGGGAGTTTGCCACCCTGGAGTTGTTGGCCGACGCGGTGGCGGCACAGGCGCGAGAGGGTCGTGTCCCGGAGAGCGATGCCTCCCGGGCCGTGCTGGCGCGGGGCATGGCAGCCACGGCCCTCGCCCGAAAGGAAGGTGCACTGGCCGGCGCGGTTGGCGAGGTGGTGCGGCGCCTCGGTGTGGACGCCGAGACCTGGGTCGAGTTGGAGGTGCCCGTGTGTGCGCCGGGTGCTGCGGACCCCCTCGTTCCGGGTCCTCTCCCCGACGTCGAGCTCGCCCGGGCCGAGGTGGAGGCCGCGAACTCGCGGGTCTCGATTGCTCGGGGCCTGGGCCTCCCGGACTTCTCTCCGGCCGTGGGCGTGCGGAGGGCCGCGGGCACCGAAGCGCTCTACCTCGGATTCAGTACCACGCTTCCGCTCTTCGATCTGGGGGGGCGCCGCGTCGCGGCTGCCCGGTCGGAGACCCGGGCCGCCGAGCATGAGCTCGCGGCGCTGGAGCTTCGTTTCGCGGCGGAGCGGGCGGCCGCTCGACGGGCTCTCGAGGCGGTCGAGGCCGCGCGCGTTCATTTCGGGGCCGAGTGGTTCACGGCGCTCGATCAGATGGTGACCGCGGCCGAGGCCCGCTACGACCTGGGGGAGGGAACCCTGTTCGAACTCCTCGACGCCCGTCGGACCCGAATTCAGGCCATGGACGATCACGCGGCCTGGCAGGCGGAGCTCTGGCAGGCACGCACGCGGCTGGCTCGTCTCTCCGGCGTGGCGCCCGCCGCCGCCGTCATCTGCTCCGAACCTCTCGGGGAATCGTGATCATGCGCACTTCGTCGCTCGTCCGGGGCCAACCCGGGTTCGCCCTCTTCGTAGCCCTACTGGTCGCCGGGTGCTCCGGCCCGGAGCCCGAGGCCGATGTCGCCCCTGTCGAAGAAGACGGCGTCGTGGCCCTCAGCGAGGCCCAGATCGCCTCTGCCGGACTTCGCTGGGAGCCGGTGACACGCTCGGACGTTCGCCAGACCGTGCGCGTCCCGGGCTCGGTCGACGCCCCGGACACCGCCCGGGCCGTGGTCGGGTCGATTCTCGAGGGCCGCGTTGCGCGCATCCGGGTGTTGCCTGGAGATCGGGTCCGCGCCGGCCAGACCCTCGTGGAGATTCACGGTCACGAGCTCTTCGACGCCCAGGCGGGACTCGTGTCCGCCGAGGCGGGCGCCGGGGTGGCGCGTGAGGCGGCGGGGCGTGGTGAGCGCCTCTACGAGGCCGGTGCCATCGCGCTGGAAGAACTCCAGCAGCGGAGGGCCACTCTGGCACGGGCTGAGGCCGAGATCGTACGGGCCCGGGAGATGGTCGAGCACCTCAACCCCACGCCGGAGGGCAATGCTTCGGCCGTGGCCCCGGCGGCCGGGACCGTCTTCTCGGTCGAGGTCGCGACCGGTGAGGTCGTGCTGCCGGGCACGCCGCTGGTCCACATGGGCACCACCGACCAGCTGTGGGTCACCGCCTTCGTACCGGAGGGCACCTCGGCCTCGCTGGAGCGCGGAGACGAGGTGGCGGTCCGGTTCCGGACGGCCCCCGGGCTGGAGGCCCGCGCCCGTCTCGTCCAGATCGGTCAGTACGTGAACCCGGACAACCGCTCGGTGGAGATGCGCTTCGAGCTTCTCGACCCCTCTCCCACGATTCGCGCCGGGTCGTTCGCGACCGTTCTCGTCAACACCACCAGCACCGTCCAGGGCGTGGAGCTCCCCGACGCCGCGGTCGTGCGCATGGGCGACGGCGATGCCGTGTTCGTGTCCCTCGGTGGGGGCCGCTTCGAGCCGCGCATGGTGTCGGCCCTCCCCCTCGGGGACGGCCGGCTGGCGGTGGAGGGACTCGACGCCGGCACGGAGGTCGTGATCGAGGGTGCCTACTTCCTGAAATCGGCGCTCGAGGGGGACGAGGGCGACGAAGGGGAAGGCTGATGGTCCGTCGCGTCGTCGATTTCTCCGTCCACCAGGCGCTCTACATCTACGGGGGCGTAGCCACGCTCGTCGCGCTCGGCGCCTACGCGCTCTGGACGCTGCCCTTCGAGGCGTTCCCCGACCTCACCGCCAACTCCGTCTCGGTGATCGCCGACGCGCCGGGGATGGCGCCGTCGGACGTGGAGCAGCTCGTCACCTATCCCATCGAGCGGTCGCTGCTCGGGCTGCCCCGAACGGTATCGGTGCGCTCCACGACGAAATTCGGCCTCTCGATGACGCAGGTCATCTTCGAGGACGGCGTCGATCCCTACTTCGCGCGGCAGGTCGTCGCCGAGCGGCTGACCGATCTGACCGCCGACATGCCCGACGGCGTGAGCGCCACGATGGGCCCGGTCGCCACGGCCATGGGCGAGATCTACCAGTACGTACTGGCCTCGGACAATCCCGAGGTCACGGCCATGGATCTGAAGACGCTCCAGGACTACTCGATCGCGCCTCAGCTCCGGACGGTCGCCGGCGTCGCGGAGGTGAACTCCTGGGGCGGGCTCATCGAGCAGTACCACGTGGTCGTCGAACCGGGCCGCCTGATCCAGGCGGGTGTCACCCTCGCGGACGTGGAGATGGCTCTCGCCGAGAACAATCGGAACTTCGGCGGGACCTACACCGAAGCGCGCGGCGAGCGCTTCATCATCCGGGGCATGGGACGGCTCGAGGGCATCGAGGATCTCGAAGACGTGGCGGTCACGACGCGGGGTGGTGTTCCGCTCCACATTCACGACGTCGCGACCGTGACCCGGGGAGCGCTCCCGCGGCAGGGTGCCGTGACGATCGACGGCGAGGGCGAAGTCGTCGCCGGCATGGTCATCATGCGCAAGGGCGCCAACGCCGTCCGCGTGCTGGATCGCGTGGAGGCGCGGATCGAGGAGATCCTCCCGACGCTTCCCGACGGCGTCCGGCTCGTACCGTTCTACAATCAAGCGGATCTCGTCGATCAGACCACGCTGACCATCCAGAAGAACCTGCTTCTGGGTGGCACGCTCGTCGTCATCCTGTTGTGGGCGTTCCTGCGCAACGTCGCGGCCTCCCTGCTCGTCGCGCTGATCATACCCCTCGCGATGGCCTGGGCGTTCATTTCGATGCGCGTCTTCGGATTCAGCGCGAATCTCATGAGCCTCGGGGCCCTCGACTTCGGGCTCCTCGTCGACGCTTCGGTCGTCGTCGTCGAGAACGTCATGCGAAAACGGGGTGAGAAGGGGGACGGCGAGGGCGAGGGCGGTGCCGCCGACGCGGCCGAGGACGCGGAGGTCGCCCGCGGGCGGATCCGCGACGCCGTCCAGGAGGTGGCGCGCCCCGTCCTCTTCGGGATCGCCATCATCGTCGCGGTCTACATCCCGATTCTCGCGCTCCAGGGGACCGAGGGCCGCATGTTCCGGCCGATGGCCTTCACGGTCGTGGCCGCGATCCTCGGTTCGCTGGTTCTCGCGCTCACCTTCGTGCCGGCGGCGGCGAGCCACGTGCTGCGGAACGCCCGCGAGGTCCATACGCCGGGATTCGAGAAGGCCCGCGCCGGCTACCGCAACTTCCTGAGCCAGGCCGTCGGGCGTCCCGGCGCCGTGTTCGGCGTGGCCGTACTGCTCTTCGTCGCGTCTCTGGTCGCGGGGGGCCGCTTGGGCACCGAGTTCATGCCGCGCCTCGACGAGGGCAGCGTGCTGGTACAGGGCCTTCGGCTGCCCTCGACCGCGCTCGACGAGGGCACCGCCTATTCGGGTGCGCTCGAGCGGGCGCTGATCGGGCTGCCCGAGGTCCGGGTCGCCGTGTCCAAGCTCGGCCGACCGGACCTCGCCACCGAGGCGATGGGCACGTACGAGTCCGACACCTACGTGGTGCTGGAGCCCAAGGGCGAGTGGCGTTCGGGGGGCAAGGATGCTCTGCTCTCGGCGATGGACAGCGCGCTGCAGGAGGTGCCGGGTCTGGGCTACGCCTTCACGCAACCGATCCAGATGCGCCTGGACGAGGCCGAGACCGGGATCACCACCGACGTGGGCGTGAAGATCTTCGGCGAGGATGCGGACCTGCTGGCCGACCTGGCCGGGCGGGTGGAGCGGATTCTCTCGACGATCCCCGGTGCCGCCGACGTGCGTGTCACCGCGGCGGCCCGGGTCAAGGAACTGCGGGTGCGGGTGGACCGCGAGGCGCTGGCCCGCTACGGGCTGGCCGCCGCCGACGTCGGCCACCAGGTCGAGATGGCTCTCGGCTCCAGCGTTGCCACGCGGGTCGTGGACGGACCCCGGCGGATCGACGTGGTGGTTCGGGTTCCCGGCGGCAATGGCATCGATCCCGTCCTGATGGCGCGCCTGCCCATCGCCAACGGTCCGGACGGGCTCGTGAGCCTGGGCACCGTAGCCGAGCTTCACGTCGCGGAGAGCCCCGAGGCCTTCGCGCACGAAGGAGGGCAGCGGATGGTGGTCGTCGGCGCCAACATCCGGGGTCGGGACGTCGGGAGCTTCGTGGAGGAGGCCTCGAGCATCCTCGGTCAGCGCATTTCGCTGCCGTCGGGCTACCGCTTCGAGTGGGGTGGTCAGTACCGCAACCAGCAGTCTGCCATGCAGCGCCTCACGATTCTGGTCCCGGTCGCCATCCTGGCGATCTACCTGCTGCTTTTCGGGACCTTCGGGACGATCCGGCAGGCGCTGCTCATCATGCTGAACGTGCCCTTCGCGGTCGTGGGAGGCGTCGCGGCGCTCTGGCTGACCGGGCTGAACCTCAGCACGTCGGCGTTGATCGGTTTCATCGCCGTCTTCGGAATCGCGGTCCTGAACGGTGTGGTCCTGGTGAGCTACATCAATCAGCTGCGCCAGGAGGGGTCGGCTCTGGTGGATGCGGTGCTGGACGGTGCGGCCGTGCGGCTGCGACCGGTTCTGATGACCGCGCTGGCCGCGAGCCTGGGCTTCGTGCCGATGGCCATCTCGACCTCGCCGGGCGCGGAGCTCCAGCGACCTCTGGCCACCGTGGTGATCGGGGGACTCCTTGCGGCCACCATGCTCACCCTCGTGGTGCTTCCGACCCTCTATCTCTGGGTCGAGCGACGCATCGGGCAGGACACGGCGGTGCCGGGGGCGTAAGGCGAGTCGGCCACTCGGGTCCGTCTGGGGTGGCGACCTGGCCGCGTCAACCGCCCGCCGACGCTGCAGCGCGCCTTCGCGACCGATGCCACACCCACCCGTACAGGGCCACGTTGAGCACCAGCAGGCCCACGCCCAACGCGACCTGGATCTCACGAGTCAGCCCCGCGGGATAGACGAAGCCGGTCACGTAGCGCTCGATGAATCCCCCGGTGTATCCCACCTCCCCTCCGATGCGGCGGAGGTGGTTCTCCAACGGTGTGAGGGGGCACGTCCAGCCCCGGAACTCGATAAGGGCGCCCC
>JAHHMJ010000639.1 GCA_018678395.1 Gemmatimonadota bacterium
GGCCGGTGCAGGCGGCATGGCTGGCGCCGGTGGCATGGCTGGCGCTGGTGGCATGGGCGGCATGGCTGGCGCTGGTGGCATGGGCGGCATGGCTGGCGCCGGTGGCATGGGCGGCGGCGGCGGCATGGCGGCCGCGTGCAACGACGGCGCGACCCAGACGCAGACCGTCCAGATCGGCTGCACCAACGGCGTGACCACGGCCCAGTCGCCGTTCCCGAACCAGTTGAGCATCACGGTCAACGAGCCGGTCTTGGCAGGCCTGCCCTTCGACGTGGACGCGAGCGGCATCGGCGCCTTCCCTAAGTTCTTCCTCGACGCGGCGCAGAGCACCGTCCCGGGCGGCGTTCGCTCGGCGATCGTCGAAGGCTTCAACGCCACGGTCGAAGCCACGGGCGCGACCGGAAGCGTTTTGCTTCAGGCCGATCCCTCGGGCATCACGCCGGGTCTGACCAGGTTCTGCAACTTCCCGACGGACCAGATCTGCGCTGCGGATGGCGAATGCCTGGGTGGGGTCTGCTTCCCCGAGGTTCTCGTCGCCGAGGTGCCCATCTCCGAAGACTGCGGCCCGGGCGGGTTCTGTGAGGGTCTGGGCCAAGGCACGTCCGACGGCGCCGCCGCGCAGTGCAACATCACCGCTGCGCCATCGTTTTGCGTCAGCGGCGACCTCTCGGTTCCGCTCTTTGCACCAGGCGGGCCTGAAGTCTTCACCGCGGGCGCCGGGCCGGGCGACGTGACCTTCAACTGGGCGGTGGACCCGGCGACGGTCACCTGTCCGGACGCCAACACGCGTTGCCAGAGCAGCGGCGGAACGATCCCCGACGGCGCGCTCATCCTGCCGCTGTCGATCTACGGCGACCCGGTCAACAACCCGGCCTCGATCGGCCTCAACGGCATTCGTCTCAACGTCGCGGGCGCCCTCTTCGTCGCCCTTCAGTGCTCGGCAGGAAGTGACGGCGGCGCCTGCGCCGCGGGCGCCAACGCGGGCCTTGCCTGCGGCGGCGACGCGGACTGCCCGGGCAGCAACTGCGTCGGTGTCGGCGTCGACGACGACATCATCGTCCCAACCGACCCGGCCACGCTCCCCGCGTGCCCGATCAACTAGCAGAGCGCGCCTAGGCGACCCTACAAAAGAGAGACCCGCGGGCCCGAGCTCGCGGGTTTTCTCGTTTCTGCGCGCGGCCGTAGCTGCCGGCAAGCACCGCTCGATTCGGCCGATGCTTCCCAGATGGAGCTGTGGTATCAATACCGGTCTAGGAGGCCTTATGAATACCCGTTGGTTAGCTTATGCATTGGCGCTGTCCGCGCTGATGGTCTTCGGATACGCGTGCAAGAGCGAAGGAAGCGGCGTCACCTACCTCACGGTGCTTCAGGTGTCGCCCGACGACGCGCGCACCGACGTCCAGGTCGAAACCCGCGTCGGTTTTCAGGTCGACGCGCCGATCGACCCGGCGACGCTCTCGACCGACACCTTCTTCGTGACCGATCCGCAGGGCGCGAAGATCGTGGGCGACCTCGAGCTCGACGAAGACGACCCGAGCGTCGTGGTGTTCAAGCCCGACGAACCGCTGGAGGTGATCACCACCTTCACGGCGACGATTACGACCGAGCTCGCCGCCCAAGGTGGAGCGACCCTCCAAGAGGACTACGACTGGGTGTTCAGGACCCTCGACAGCGAGTGGGGCCTCTCCGAATGGATCGAATCGAGCGGCGCCGGGCGGTCCGACGATCAGCGCATCGTGGTCGACGCGCAGAGCAACGCGATCGCCGTCTGGGAGTTCACCACCACGCTCACCGGGAACAACCCGCCCACTGGCATTTGGTCGAGCCGCTACACGCGAGTCGACCTCTGGGGGCAGCCCGAGCAGATCGACGCCGGCGACGGAGGCTCGCTCAAGCCGTCCTTGTCGGCCGACGACGCGGGCAACGCGTTCTGCGTCTGGGAGGAACGGAAGAACGACGGTAGCCAGGAATCCACGATTTGGGCGAATCGCTACGAGGTCGATCAGGGCTGGGGGACTCCAGAACGGCTTCAGGCCAGCGTGCTGCCGTCGCTGAGGCCCGCGGTGGCGGCCGACCCGGACGGAAACGCCATCGCGATTTGGGTCGAGCTCGAGTTCCCGAGCAACCTGCAGGTCGTCCGCGCGCGGCGCTATGACCTGGGCACGGGCTGGGGCGCGAACGAGCCGATCGACACGATGCCCACGCCTTCGGTTCCCTCGGCTGTCGACGTGCAGATGGACGCAGACGGAAACGCCATCGCGATCTGGGCAGAGAACACGCGGCCGGCCGACAGCGGCAACGGCGAAGTGCTCTGGGCGAACCGCTATGTCGCCGGCCAGGGCTGGGAGACTGCGAGGCGAATCAAGAGCGACCCCGAGACGCGCGCCCAAAACGCGCGGCTCGCCCTCAGCCGCAACGGCGAAGCGCACGTCGTCTGGGTTCAGTATTCGGACACCCCGACCGCGACCCCCGAGCAGAGGCGCAGAAACATCTGGACGGTCCGGTATGCGCCCGGCTCCGACTGGGAGGGCACCGACTGGGGCGAGCT
>JAHHMJ010000583.1 GCA_018678395.1 Gemmatimonadota bacterium
CGCGAACCCCTGGGCGCTGCTCGGGATCGGCAATCTCCTGCTGCTGTTCGCGTTGGTGATGTTCGACGTGCTGCCGGTGCCGGTCCCGAAGCGATTGCTCGACTGGGCCGGCAGTCAGGATGGGGGATCCTACGGTGCCGTGTTTCTGCTCGGAGCGAGTTCGGGCGTCGTCGCGGCGCCGTGTGGTGCCCCGGCTTTCGCCGTCGTGCTGACGTGGGTGGCGGCCACGCAGGCCGGCCTGATGGGCTTCGTCTACCTCTTCGTCTTCTCGCTCGGAATGACGACGCTCCTGGTCGTGGTGGGACTGTTCTCGGGCGCCCTCGCGGCGCTCCCTCGATCGGGAAAGTGGATGGTGTGGATGAAGCGCGCCGCGGCCCTGATCATGCTCGGCGTCGCGCAGTACTACTTCGTGCAGGCCGGTTACAACCTCTGAGGAATCCCATGGAGCTCCATCACGACCGCCGCACCCGTACCGACATCCCCACGCGAGCGTCTGCCGTTCCGGACGCCCCGGCCCGGGCCCGGCGGGTCCTTCTCGCCGTCGCCGCGGCGCTGGCCGCGACACTGGTCGTTCCCGGGCTCGCCGCGGGGCAGGGGGTCGGGCTGGACATCGGCACTCCGGCTCCCGCGGTCGAGGTAGAGGACCTGGACGGCAACACCGTTCAAATCGCCGACTACATCGAGCCCGGCAAGCTCACGCTCCTGGAGTTCTGGGCGACCTGGTGTGAGAACTGCGAGGCCCTCCAGCCGCAGCTCGACCAGATCCATGCGGAGTACGGCGATCGGGTGAACGTCGTGGCCGTCGCCGTCGCCGTCGCGCAGTCCCAGCGGCGCGTTCGGCGGCACATCGAGGATCACGGTGCCGGGTACCCCTATCTCTGGGACGGTGCAGGAGCCGCGGTGCGCGCCTACAACGCCGCCACGACCTCGATCGTGATGCTGGTCGATGGCGAGGGGATGGTGGTGTATTCGGGAGTGGGTGGCGATCAGGACCTCGTCGGCGAGGTCGAGAGGCGTCTGGGCACGCAGCCGTGATCGAGTCGCCATGATCGAGCGGCGGGCCCGGTGGCTCGCCGCGGTGCAGGCCACGCCGGACGACCGAGGCCCGACTCCCCTGGTGGGAAGTCGGGCCTCGTTTCAAGCAGCCGGGCGCTCGACGAGCCGCCCGGGTTCGGTGCCTCGACGCCGGATCAACCCTCGTCGGCAGGATCCGGGCTGAGTCGGTCGATGACCTCGGCCAGCTCCTCGTACGCCGACGGGTCCACCTGATTGAAGGTGGGCATGACGTGCGCGATGGTGCCGTCGGGTGCGACGACGATCACGGCGCGGCTTCCGACCATCCCGTTGTCCCGCGGGTTTCCTCCGAAGGCCGCGTATCCCGCACTTTCGGGGTCGCTGCCGAAGAGGAACTGGAAGTCGTCGTCGTTCGCCCAGGAGGCCAGCTCCTCGGCGGAATCGCTGGACATACCGATCAGGTGGACGTCCTGACCGTTGTTGAAAAGTCGTGCGTACTGATCACGGTACGCTTGCATTTGGACTGTTCAACCACGCGTTCGGGCGCGGAAGAAGAAGGCGAGCACGATGGTCTCGCCGCGGAAGGCGCTGAGATTCGTGTCCCCGACCACGCCGTAACGCGTGGCGGCGGTGAACTCGATGTCGGGGGCCATCGTGCCGACGGCCAGGAAGTCGTTCTCCTGGCTCGCGGCCGGCGCGGCCACTCCGAGGCTCAGCACCCCAGCCAGCAGTCCCATGGATGCCAATCGGCGCATGGAGGCTCCTGAAGAGTTGGGGGTGGGCGGTCGAAGTACGGTACCATGGCTCTGCGGGACGGTTCCGGATCGCCCCGATCGACCGGTTGCCCCGCCCCGCGATCCCGTTACCGTCATCGGCGGGGTCCGCCCCCCCGATCCCCTTCTCGACAGGCTCCGTGCAGAACTCCCTCCCGCTCGGCTCCGACGCCCCCGGCTCGGCCGCGTCCGATCCTCGAGATCCGGGCGCGCCCCTCGACACCGATCCGCTCCTCGTTCTCCGCTCCGTGTTCGGGTACCGGTCGTTTCGTCCGGGGCAGCGGGAGGTCATCGAGGCCGTGCTCGCCGGGCGGGACTGCATCGGGGTCATGCCGACCGGCGCCGGAAAGTCTCTGACCTTCCAGCTGCCGGCGCGCATGATGTCGGGGACCGTGGTCGTCATCTCGCCGCTGATCTCACTCATGAAGGACCAGGTCGACGCCCTGCTGCGGTACGGCTTCCGCGCGGCCGAGATCAACTCGACGCTCGACTTCGACGAACGTCGGCGTCGGCTCGACGACCTGCGCCGCGGCCACTACGAGCTGGTCTACCTGGCCCCCGAGGCACTCGACGGGCGGCTGAGGGACTTCGTGCAGGGCTGTCCGATCTCACTGCTGGTCGTGGACGAGGCGCACTGCATCAGCCAGTGGGGTCACGATTTCCGGCCCAGCTACCGACGACTGCGCGGACTCAAGAACGAACTCGACGTCCCCGTGCTCGCGCTCACGGCCACGGCGACGCGCGCGGTCGCCGTCGACATCCTCCGCCAGTTGGGTATGCGGAAGCCGGCCGGGTACAAGGGGTCGTTCTTTCGTCCGAACCTGAACCTCTCCGTCCGCAAGAAGGGCCAGGGCGGCAACACGCGGAAGGAGATTCTGGCGCTGGTCCGAGAGCACTCGGGCGAGAGCGGCATCGTCTACTGTCTGTCGCGAAAGGCGGTCGAGCAGACGTGCGACTTCCTCATCCGGGAGGGGGTGAATGCGGCCCCCTACCATGCCGGGCTCGACGACGAGGTGCGGACGCGCAACCAGGAGCGGTTCCAACGCGACGAGGTCGACGTAATCGTGGCGACCGTCGCCTTCGGGATGGGCATCGACAAGCCCGACGTCCGGTTCGTGATTCATCGCGACATGCCGAAGGACGTGGAGTCGTGGTATCAGGAGTTCGGCCGTGCCGGGCGGGACGGGCTCGAGAGCGACTGCGTGCTCTTCTATTCGTGGGCCGACGTGAAGATGCACGAGCGATTCCTGAACGAGATCGACGATCCCGACGTCTGGCACCGCAAGCGGCAGGCGACCGTGGATCTCTTCGAGCTGCTCGAGCGGGGCGGCTGCCGGCACCAGGGGATCGTAGGGTACTTCGACGAGGAGATGGGCCCGTGCCACGGGTCGTGCGACAGCTGTACGGGGCGGACGGTGGAATCGCGCACGCGGGGTGCCCCCGCGCTCCGCAAGCGACGGTCCGGAGGTGGGAAGGCGAAGGCCGCCCCGGACCTGTCCCCGACCCAGCAGGCTGCCTTCGAGACGCTCCGGGCACTTCGGAAGACCCTGGCGGACCGCGAGGGGGTGCCCGCCTACATCGTCTTCAACGATCGGGTGCTGCAGGAGATGGTGGCGCGCCGACCG
>JAHHMJ010000391.1 GCA_018678395.1 Gemmatimonadota bacterium
TGGAATCGCCCGTACGCGGTGCCGGACTCCTGTCCGCCGCCGTTCGTTTCGTTCTCAGCCATCTCTACCCCCTCACGCCGCCGGCGCCACGGCTTCGGCCGGGCGCTCGGGTCCACGGATGGTCTGCCAGAAGTTGATCGCCATCATGACCGCACCCACCAGGTACATGGTCCCGCCGATCAGCCGCAGCCAGAGGAAGGGCTCGAGGCGGGCCGTGATGTCGAGGAAGATCGGATTCGCCAGCTGGCCGGCGTCGTTGATCGCGCGCCACTGCAGGCCCTCCATCAAGCCGGCCGCCCACATGGAGACCGTGTAGATCACGATCCCGATCGTCGCGAGCCAGAAGTGGTGGCTGACCCACGTCGGATGTTTGAGCTCACGTCCGTAGAGGCGAGGCATCAGCCAGTAGAGCATCCCGAACGAGATCATGCCGACCCATCCGAGCGCACCCGAGTGGACGTGCCCGATCACCCAGTTCGTGTAGTGGGCCAGTCCGCTCACCGCCCGAATCGACATCATCGGTCCCTCGAACGTGCTCATGCCGTAGAACGACACGGCCACCACCATGAATTTCAGAATGGGGTCCGAGCGCAGCTTGTTCCACGCCCCCTTCAACGTCAGCAGGCCGTTCAGCATCCCGCCCCACGACGGCGCGATCAGAATGATGCTGAACACCATCCCGGTCGTCTGCGCCCAGTCGGGCAGCGCCGAGTAGAGCAGATGGTGCGGGCCCGCCCAGATGTAGAGGAAGACCAGCGCCCAGAAGTGGATGATCGACAGCCGATAGCTGTAGACCGGTCGCTGCGCGGCGCGGGGCAGGTAGTAGTACATCAGCCCGAGGAAGGGCGTCGTCAGGAAGAAGCCCACCGCGTTGTGACCGTACCACCACTGCACGAGCGCGTCCGTGAGGCCCGTGTAGATCGGATACGACCGCGTCAGCGTCGCCGGGATGGCCAGGCTGTTCACGATGTGCAGGACCGCGATGGTCAGCACGAAGGACATGTAGAACCAGATTGCCACGTACATGTGCTTCACGCGGCGCCGGGCGAGCGTCCCGAAGAAGTTGATCGCGAAGATGACCCAGATCACCGTGATCGCGACGTCGATGGGCCAGATCAGCTCGGCGTACTCCTTCGCCTGGGTCAGCCCCAGCGGAAGGGTCACCGCGGCCGCGACGATGATGCCCTGCCACCCCCAGAAATGGATGCGCGACAACGTGTCGTTGAACATCCGCGTCTTCAGCAGACGCTGTGTGGAGTGGTAGATGCCGGTGAAGACGACGTTGCCGGCGAACGCGAAGATCACCGCGTTGGTGTGCAGCGGGCGGAGGCGCCCGAAGGTGGTCCAGGGCATGCCCAGGTTGGCGGGCCACCAGGCCAGTTGCAGCGCGATGATCACCCCCACGAGCATGCCCACGAGGGCCCAGACGACGGTCGCGGTGAAGAACATCTTCACGATGTTGTCGTCGTACTCGGGTGCGATCGTCGCGGCGGGTCCGCCCGCCAGCGAAGATGCGGTCCGATCGGATTGCATGGCCATCCTCTTCCGGTGAAACGTCAGGCCCCGGCGTCGGCCGGGAGTTGGGTCGTGACCCCGGTGGGCACCGGGACGGAATGCGCCTCGGGAACCCCCGAGGGGACAGCGATATCATGGCCGGGACCGTGCCCGGCCATGGGGCCGCTCTGTCGCATGGCGACCGAGGCGAGCCCGAAGAGAAGGACCCCGGCGGCCAGAACGCGGCGGGCGCGGAGGTCTCGCATGATCCAACGACGTGCGCCGGCGGTCAGAGCCGCGAGCGCCGGAACGGTGCCGAGTCCGAAGGCGACCATGGAAAGAGCCCCGACGAGGGCCGAGCCCGAAGCGACGGGGATCGCGAGAGCGGCGTATACGAGCCCGCAGGGCAGAAGGCCGGTCGACAGTCCCAGCAGGTACCCGGGCACGGCTCCGGGCGAACGCGCGGCTCGCCCGGCGAGTGATGAAACGCCCGGGATGCGGAGCGCGGGCTCGGGCACGAGACCGGCCAGTGCGGCGGCGAACCAGACGAGCAGAGCGGTCGACACGGTGGGAGCGACCCAGCCCGGGCCAGGCAGTGAACCGCCGATCGCACCCGCGAGCGCTCCGAGGCCGGCGTAGGTCGTCAGTCGGCCGGCATGCCAGGCGGCTCCCCGACGCCCCCCCCCACAGGCGAGCGCGAAGCTGCCGCACATGCCCATGCAATGCGGACTTCCAACGAGACCGGCGAGCGCGGCTGCGCCCAGCGAGGGGATCATGATACCGGTGTAGGAGGGGTGACGATCGTACGTAGGGTACGACCACGCCACGGCGGCATCTGTAGGGGAGTGTGCGGGGTTCCTTGTAGGGGAGTCCCCTACAAC
>JAHHMJ010000549.1 GCA_018678395.1 Gemmatimonadota bacterium
CACCCTCGACTTCCTCGACGCCGCCCGTGTGGGGCGCCGCCCCGAGGTCACCGCCACACGCCTGGGCGAGGTGTCGCCCGACGGTCGCTACCTGTCGATCCAGCGGTGGAAGAGCATCACCGCCTTCGACCGCAGCGCCGGTCGGATGATCACGCACGTCCCCGACGGATCGCGCGTGAGTCAGCAGGAGCGCGGACGCCCCCTCTTCGAAGCACTGGGCGTCTGGCTGCAAGACCGGGGTGTGCTCCCCGTTCATGCCGGGCTCGTCGCACACGCGGGGCGCGGTCTGCTCTGCGGAGGTCCCGGCGGCTCCGGCAAGTCGAGCACCTGCCTGCGGTGCCTCGAGGCGGGCTTCGGTTTCCTGGGCGAGGACACGGTGGGCCTCGAGCAGACGCCGGACGGCTTCCGTGGCCACAGCGTCTTCGGCTCGGTCCAGTTGGGGCCGGAGGCCTTCGCCCGCTTCCCGCGGCTGGCCGAGGCGCGGGAGCCGATCGATCCGGGCGAGGAGAAGCACATGGTCATGCTCACCGACCTCTTCTCGTCGACCCTGCAGCGAGACGTGATGATCGACGCCATCATCCTGCCCCGGGTCACGGGAGTCCCCTCCCCCACCCTCCGTCCCGCCTCCGCGGGCGCGGCGCTTCGCCGTCTGGCGCCCAGCACGCTGATGCGGCGTCACGACGTCCAGGCCGGGCTGGATCGCCTGGGCGAGCTGACCCGGAGCGTGCCGGCCTTCTGGCTGGAACTCGGCGGCGAGCCTGAACGGGTGCCGGAGTGCCTCGCAGAGCTCACCCTCTGAGCGCGGCGCCATGGCCCCGCTGGTGACCTGCATCATCCCCGTCTTCGACGGCGAGCGCTTCCTGGCCGAAGCCGTGGAGAGCGTCCTGGCCCAGTCCTGGACGGAGATCGAGGTGCTCGTGGTCGACGACGCATCCACCGACTCCACGCCCGAGATCGCCGACGCGTTCGGAGAACCGGTGCGCCGCATCCGTCTGGCCGAAAACCGCGGTCCCGCCGCAGCCCGCAACCGGGGTCTCGACAAGGCCCGAGGCGACTTCGTCGCGTTCCTCGACGCCGACGACCGCTGGCTCCCCGCGAAGCTCGAGCGTCAGATGGCGCGCATGCCCGACCTCGACCTCTGCTTCACCGCCTACCAGAACTTCTGGGAGGCGGAGCTGGCCGACGAGGCCGAGGCCTATCGGGACCACGCCCTCAGCCGCCCGATGCGGACCTTCTGCATCTCGAC
The DNA here is from genome assembly GCA_018678395.1 of Gemmatimonadota bacterium. GTDB lineage: Bacteria > Gemmatimonadota > Gemmatimonadetes > Longimicrobiales > Gaopeijiaceae > Gaopeijia. Next base: position 1,247 of record JAHHMJ010000549.1, read on the forward strand.
GCTGCTCACCCGCCCGGCCGAGTTCGCGCGCACGGGCCGCTTCGACGAGAGCCGCCGCTTCGGCGAGAACATGCCGCTCTTCATGGCGGCGCATCGCATGGGACTCCGGGTGGAGGTCATGAGCGACGTCCTCGCCGAGCGACGGTTTCACGGGGGCAGCCTCACCCGCGAGGACCCGCAGCGGAATCGGCTGGACTTCCTGGACATCCTCAAGGATTGGCGCGACGGGAAACGGGACGGTGAGCCATCCTGAAGGACGAGGTCCCTGGCGGGTAGACCGCGCTCGACGCTCCCCCGCATATTACGTGGAGGAGGTTCGGCCATGCCCTCGGCGCCCGACGTACCCCACAGCCCGTCCCCGGCCGTGCCGGTCATTCCGGCTGCCCATCGTGCGCTCTTGCGGCGGGAGTTCCGCCTTCACGTTCGTGTCCGGTACGCGATCGCTGCGCTGCTGGTGGTCGGGTCGTGGACTGCCGCCGGTCTGGACGGGCTCTGGGCGACCCGCGCACCCTGGCTGACGCTCGCCGGCATCGTGGTCGCCGGCTACAACCTGCTTCTGGTGTCGGCGCACAGTCGCGTCTCGGGCGGATGGGATCGCCAGGTGTTGGGGGGAACGGTCCTCCCGCTGCACTACATGGCTGCGGTGCTCGACCTCCTGGTGGCCTCGGTAGTCATCGCGCTGCTGGGGGGTGTTCGTTCGCCCTTCATGGTGGTGTACTTCCTGCACCTGGCGTTGAGCTGTTTTCTCTATCCGCGGCGCCCGGCGTGGGCGGCGGTCGGCTTGATCGTCATGCTGATCTCGGTCCAGGCCTCGCTCGAGGTGTCGGGGATCAATCCCGCGCAGGCTCTCGTTCCCGGCGGCGCCAGCAGCCCGCTGACGGTCCGCATGGCGCTCGAGATCGTCGGCGCGTACACGGTCGTGAGCGTGACGCTCGCGGCGATGCTCCTCCCCGCGGCTCAGTGGGCGCGACGCACCCAGGTCACCCTGGAGAGCCAGCGCAACGAGCTCCGCACCCGATCGCGGCTGCGACGGGACTTCCTCCAGCTGGCCGTTCACAACCTGCGTTCGCCGCTGGCGGCGTCGCTCATGCACCTGGACAACATCCGGGGCGGGCTCGGCGGACCCCTGACGCCACAGCAGGAGCACTGGCTGGACCGCATGGACACGCGCCTGGGTCGGCTCATGACCACGCTCAAGGACCTGGAAGTCCTGGGGACCACCGAGACGGCCCCGACGGCCGAGTGGACCCAGCCCGTCGATCTCAACGCCGTCCTGACGCAGTTGGCCTACGAGTACGAGGTCCAGGCTGCGGCCAGGGGCCTGACGATCGTGCTGGAGCTCGACGAGAGCCTCGAGCCGATCCCGGGGGTCCCGGTGCTGGTCCGCGAGGCGGTCGCGAACTACGTGAGCAACGCGGTCAAACACGCCGCTCCGCCGGGGCCGATCACCCTGCGCACCCGCATCGCGCCCACCGACCCGGCCAGACTGGTCCGCGTCGAAGTCGCCGATCGGGGACCGGGGATCGCGCCCGAGTACGAAGACCGGCTGTTCGAGGAATTCGCGCGGATTCCGTCGCAGGCCGACCTCGACCCGCGCGAGCAGGGCTCCGGCCTCGGCCTCTCCCTGGTGCGGCGCGTGGCCGAGGTGCACGGCGGCCGGGTGGGCGTGGTCACCGCTGCCGACGCGCCTTCGACCTTCTGGGTCGATTTCCCGGTCTCCGCCGACGCCTCGGGAAACGGGCCGTCGCCGTCTACGGAGTCCGACGCGCGTTCTGAATGACCATGCGTAAGGTGTCGGCGTTGACCGGTTTCTGCAGCACGCCGGTCACCCCCAGCCGGCCCCAGTCCTGGGCTTCGACCATTGCATCCCCCACCGAGGTGAGAAGGAGGATCGGGACATTCCGGTCCAGCCCCCGGATCCGCGTTGCCAGCGTCACGCCGGAGTCCACTTCCTCCAGCATCAGATCGAGGAGGACCGCGTCGGGACGGCGTGCCTGGAAGGCCGCGAGCCCCTCCTCGGCCGTCGGGACCGCCTCGACGTCGTAGCCGCCGGCGACCAGCATCGCCTCGACCGCTTCCCGGAAGTCCGGATCGTCCTCGACGTAGAGAATCGTGGGTGTCTGTGCGTCAGCCATGGATCATCTCCGCTGCGGCCGCCCGGCGGACGGGCGCCTCGGCCCGCGCTGGAAGACCGTGGAAGAACTGCAGTGCGTCGTCGAGATTCCGTCGCGCCTCGCCGCCGAGGTACTCGCCGAATTCCCCGAACTCGAGGCCCCGGATCCCCAGGGTGTAGCCCCGAACCTCGGATCCGAACAGGCCGCGAGCCAGTCCCAGGATTCCCGCCGGTGACGCGCTGTGGGTCGTGAACTCGGCGTGACGCGCGCCGGGCTGGACCACCTCGAACACGAAGGATTCGGGGCCGGGCAGCATGGCATCGACGAAGACGACCAGGTCGTAGCCCGCAACCTCGGCCGCATGCTCGATGTGGAGCTGCATGGCCGTCTGCACCGTCCGGTACTCGGGAGCGTCCCAGCCGTCGGCCACCAGGGCCTCGCAGAAGGCCGGACCCAGCCCGTCGTCGAGCCGCGCCGGGTTTCCGTAGCCCAGCACCAGCACCCGCCCATCCAGTCGGGGGCCGTTCTCGGATTGTGTGCCCGTGACGGGTCGCGGCGCCGTCACGAGGCGGCGCTCCGCACCCGGCGATCGATCACCGCCCCACCGTCGTCCACGAGCTCGACCACGAGGGGCATGTTGCCGAGCGCGTGGGTGGCGCAGCTCAGGCAGGGGTCGTAGGCCCGGATCGCCACCTCGACCTGGTTCATCATGGCCTCGGTGATCTGCTCCTGCCCGTCCATCGCGTGCCGCGCGACCGACGTCACCGAGCGGTTCATTCCCTCGTTGTTGCTCGTGGTCGAGACGATGAGGTTGCACAGCGTGACGAGGTCGTCCTCGCCGACGCGGTAGTGGTGGAAGAGCGTGCCCCGAGGCGCTTCGAGGATGCCGACCCCCTCACGCCTGCGGGTGCCGGAGGTGGTGAGATCGTCGCCGAGCAGATCCACGTCGCCCAGGAGTCCCTCGATGACCTCGGCGCAGTGCAGCAGCTCGATCATGCGGGCCCAATGGTACGCCATCGCCGCGTGCACCGGCCGCCCATCGGCCAGCGCCTTGAACTCGACGCGAGCCGCCTCGGCCTCCGGCGTGTCGATGTAGTCGCAGGCGTTGATCCGGGCCAGGGGTCCCACTCGGTACCACCCCTTCTCGGGGCCGAGCGCCCGCAGGTAGGGGAACTTCATGTACGACCAGGGCCGCACCTCTTCGGCGATGACGTCGAGGTAGGCCTGGTTGTCGGGCTCCTGCAGGATCACCTCTCCGCGCGCGTCGATGGCGCGCAGCTCTCCGTCGTAGATGTCCAGCGCACCGTCCGACCGCACGAGCGCCACGTAGTTCGACTCGAAATCGCCGTAGGGCCCGATGTCGGCGAGGTTGTCCATCGTGTAGGCGCGGGCCAACGCCAGCGCGGCGCGGCTCCACTCGAGCATGGTATCCACCTCGGCCACGAGCGCGTCACGATCGGCGAGGGTCAGGCTCTTGTTCACACCGCCGGGTATGGCCCCGGTGCCGTGGACCTTCTTGCCCGCAGTCGCCCGGATGATCTCCTGCCCCCACCGGCGCATGAGGATGCCCTGGCGGGCCAGATCGGGGTGAGCGACGGCCACCCCCAGGACGTTGCGCACGTCGGGGTCGGCGTCGGCTCCGAACAGCAGGTCGGGAGACGCGAGATGGAAGAAGTGAAGGGCGTGGGACTGGAAGAACTGGCCGTAGTGCATCAGACGGCGGATCTTGAGCGCCGTGGGTGTGAGATCCTCACCGCCCACCAGCCGATCCACCGCCTTCGCGGCACACAGATGATGGCTCACCGGACAGATCCCGCACAGCCGCTGAACGGCGACGGGCATCTCCCAGAAGGGCCGCCCCTGGATGAAGCGCTCGAACCCCCGGAACTCGACGATGTGGAGCCGGGCCTCGGACACGTTCCCTTCGCGATCCCGATGGACCGTGACCTTGCCGTGGCCCTCGACCCGCGTGACGGGCTCGATGACGATGCGCTCGACCGATTCGACCTGTGACGTCATGGTGGAGCCTCCGGGTCAGTCGTACTTGAGCAGGGCGTAGGGCAGGACCGGGTCCTCACCCGAGAGCAGCGCCTGGACCGCGGCCCACAGCGCATCGGCCGGGGGCGGACACCCGGGCACGTGGTAGTCGATGGGGACCACCTCGTGACACGGGTAGACCCGGTCCAGGAGGAGCGGCAATTCGGGGTCGTCGGGGATCCGCCCCGTGGGATTCACCGTCGAGGGGCCCGACAGGTAGGCCTCGTCGAGGCACTCCTTCAGGGGGACCCGGTTCCGGAGCGCGGGGATCCCACCCATCGTGGCGCAGTCCCCGACCGACACCAGGACGTCGCAATGATCGCGGAACGCCCGCAGCGTCTCGACGTTCTCGGCGTTGCAGCAACCGCCCTCGATGAGGCCCACGGCGCAGCGCGCAGCGAAGGTCTTCCGGTCGACGATCGGCGACTTGTGGATCTCCACGAGCTCGGCGAGTTCGAGGATGCGCTCGTCGATGTCGAGAAGCGACATGTGGCACCCGAAGCAGCCGGCGAGCGACACGGTGGCGATGCGGGGCCTGGTCCCGGCTTCGGTGCTCATGATGCCTCCCTCCCGGCCGAGGCCGCCGGCTCGAGCGACTCCCCGTCCGAAGCGCCGTCCGGCGCACCCTCCGCCTCCCCGTCGGTCGCTCCGATGGGTTCGTGGTCGTAGGCCCGCCCGCCCACGGGCACCTGGAAGCCCTGCCGCTTGCGCAGCAGCGCGCCGACCGGGCAGGCGTCGAGCGCCCGGTCGGTGACGTCGGCCTCGGAGTCCTTCAGGCGCACACCGGGATCGACCGCGATCCGACGCTCGGCACCCCGGTAGACGAAGCCGAACACCTGCTTGCCGTCGAGGTCGCGCGACGTCCGCACGCACCGGGCGCACAGGATGCACCGGTTGTGGTCGAGCATGATGTCGGGGTGGGACGCATCGACGTCGCGCTCGGGCGCCAGGTACGGATGGGTCGGAGCCGTCACGCCCAGCCGATAGGCCATGGCCTGGAGCTCGCAGTTTCCGCTCTTCTCACAGGACATGCAGAAGTGGTTGCCGCCGACGAAGAGCATCTCGACCAGCTCCCGCCGCCAGGCGTTCAGCTCGTCGGTGTCGTTCTCGACGGTCGCCCCGTCCATCGCGGGCTGAATGCAGGCGGCGCAGGGACGGCCGTTCACCTTGACCGTGCACACCCGGCAGCTGCCCCACGGATCGAGGCCCGGGACGTGGCAGAGGCGTGGAATGTAGACGCCCGCCTCGATGGCCGCGTCCATGATGGTCTGCGAGCGGTAGGCCTCGATGCGATGCCCGTCGAGCATGAACGTGACCCGGTCAGACATGATCACCTCCTCGGAGCGCCCGTGCTCCGGCCACCGAAGCCTCGAGGTCGAAGGCCGCGCGCCGGGTGCCCACGGCCGGCAGGCCGGCCTCGAGGACCTGCGAGAAGCTCTGGAGAGTGGTGAGGACGGGGTTTCCGGCCGTCTGGCCGAGACCGCAGCGGCTCGTCGTCTTGAGCGTCCGGGCGACCCGCAGGAGCCCGTCGAGATCTCCCTGGTCGGCCCGTCCCTCGCGGAACCGCTGCAGGTAGCGCTGAATCAGCTGCGTACCGACGCGGCAGGGCGTGCAGTACCCGCAGCTCTCTTCGGCGAAGAAGTCCGCGTAGCCCTCGAGGGCGACCAGGAGGTCACGATCGGGTCCGAAGACCACGATGGCGCCGCCCGTCGCCAGATCCTCGAAGGCGATGCGGCGCCCGAAGCCTTCGGGGTTCACCCAGGTCCCGCTCGGTCCTCCGACCAGCACCGCGCCGGCGCCCTCCCCACCGCTCATCTCCAGCACCGCTTCCAGGGTCGTGCCGAAGGGGACTTCGTAGATCCCGGGGCGTGTGCAATCCCCCGAAACGCTCAGCACCTTCGTCCCGGTGCTCTGCTGGAGTCCCAGCTCCGCGAACGTGGCCGCACCGTGCTCCAGGATCTTGGCGACACAGCAGAGGGTCTCGACATTGTTCACCGACGTCGGGAACCCGAGGTACCCCGACTCCGCCGGGAACGGCGGACGGTCGCGGGCGTCGCCCGGGCGCCCCTCGCAGGAGTTCAGGAGCGCCGTCTCCTCGCCGCAGAGGTAGCTGCCCGCACCCATCCGGATCTCGACGTCGAAGTCGAAGCCCCGCTTGCCGAGAATGTCTCGACCCAGGAGCCCGTCGGCCCTGCGCCGCTCCAGCACGTCTTCCAGATAGGGGCGCAGATAGGCGTACTCTCCGCGCAGATAGAACAGGCCCTCGCGCGCCCCGAGGGCATACCCGGCCACCGTCATGCCGGCGATCACCCGATCCGGAAGCTCGGTGAGGATCACCCGGTCCTTGAACGTCCCCGGCTCTCCCTCGTCGGCGTTGCAGACGATGAACTTCCGCGCGCCGCGCGCCACCCGCGTGAATTCCCACTTCATCCCCGTCGGGAAGCCCGCGCCCCCCCGTCCCCGCAGCCGGGCGGTCTTGATCGTGCGAATCACCTCGAAGGGCGTCATGGACAGCGCCTTCCGGATGGCCTCGCCGCGGTACTCGGGTCCGAAGATGAACGTGCCCGGCCGCTCGAGGTTGTTGCGAACCATGGACCGGACCAGGGGATGGCGGTTCTTGCCGTCGCCCATGCGGGTCACGAGTCGAGTGGGATCGGCGTGGACCCGCAGCGACGACACGATGTCGCGAGCCCGATCCGAGGACAGGAACGGCACGGGGACGTCACCGATGAGCGCGGCGGGGGCCTGGTCCGAGAGCCCGATGCACGGTGTGGTCGTCAGGGTGATCGCCCCGTCGGGGGTCGTCTCCCCCACCGACACGCCCAGCGCCTCTTCGAATGCATCCCGCACCCGGTCGAACCCCTTCATGCGGTCGACCACGTCGTCGCACAGGCGAATCACGATGGAGCCCTGCGGCTCCTCGGTCAGAAAGCTGTAGAACCCCACGAAGGCGCGGACCTCGGCGATCCGCATGTCGAGGCGCTCGGCGATCTGACGCTGCCGCTCGGGGCTGACGCAGCCCTCGGCGGCCTGAATGTCCCGCGCGATGTCCATCAGTGCCGGCGGCTCGCTTCCGTGCGTCGCTACGAGGCGGTCCACCTCGGTCGCGGCGGTCATGGGCCTGCTCCCGCCGGGGGTGCGGCGAGGGTCGCGGATCGGGTCAACCATTCGATCCACGCTTCCATGCCCTCGCCGGTGAGCGCGGAGAGCTCCAGGACGGGGACGTCCTCGTCGAGATGCCGGACGTCTTCGAGGAAGCGCCCCCGGTCGAAGGGCACGTGGGGCGCGAGGTCGATCTTGTTGAGCAGGACCAGGTCGGCTGCCAGCACGATGTAGGGGTGCTTCGCCGGCTTGTCGTCGCCGTCGGTCATCGAGAAGAGCGCGACCCGCCTCTCCTGCCCCAGATCCCAGGACACGGGGCAGATCAGGTTGCCGACGTTCTCGATGAAGAGCAGATCGAGCGCCTCCAGTTCGAGCGCGTCGAGTCCGTGCCGGACCTGATGGGCCTCGAGGTGGCAGCCCCGACCCGTGTTGATCTGGGCGACGTGGGGCGTGAGGCGCGCCAGTCGCTCGGCATCGCGCGTGGTCGCGAGGTCGCCGGTGAGAATCCCCACCACCGCATCCTGACCGAGCTCAGCCACCGTGGCCTCCAGAAGCGTCGTCTTCCCACTTCCGGGACCGCCCATCAGGTTCACCGCCGCAAGGCCGTGATCTTCGAGGCGCGCGCGATTGGCCGCAGCGACCTCATCGTTCGCCCGCTGGACGTTCTCGATGACCTGAATCGTCTTCATGAGGACTCGTGGGGTTCGAGTTCGCAGGTGAGGAGGGTCACTCCCACCCCGGCCAGCACCTCCGGCCGGGCCGACCC
>JAHHMJ010000040.1 GCA_018678395.1 Gemmatimonadota bacterium
CACCGGCTCGTCGGGGAACCGCTCCAGTGCGGCCCTGCTTCGTCCCACCGCCTCCTCGTAGCGACCCCCGACCTCCAACCGCACCATCGAGCGGATCTCGTCGTGCACGCTGCGCGAGCCACGCGAGTCGTTCGCCAGGGCCACCTGAATGAGTCGCCCCATCTCGGTGGCCGACGCCGTCGGAGCCTCGTCGCGCGCGAGGCGGGTCGTGTCCTCCGCGGAGATGATGAGCACTGAGTCGCCGCCCAGTTGAACGAACTGGGTGGCGCCCTCGAAGTCCGGTGCGGCGTCGTCCATACGCAAAGCGAACTCCGCGATGGCCTCCTCGGTCGACGCGAGCACTTCGTGTGCTTCGACCGACGTGGAGTCCCCACGAACCGCCCGTACCGCGATCGCCCGGGCGTCGAGGAGCTCGCGGAGCGCCTCCGGGCCGCCGCCCTCCAGACCCCGTAACAGATGGGCTCCGGCGAGGCCCGTCATGGCCGGAACGAAGGCGGAGTCGTAGGCCAGAGCCTCTTCGAAGAACCGCTCGGCTTCGGCGACACCGACGGCGCCTTCGTCGCGGAGGGCGAACCGACCCCGCATGACGGCATCCTGAACCTGCGGCGCCACCGGCGCGGACTCGGGCGTGGCGACGGACGGCACGGGCCCGGCCGGCGGTGAGGTGTCCGCACCGGTCTCAGCGGGCGATGGGCTTTCCGTGCCGAGGGCCCCGTCGGCAGACGTGACCCTGATCTCGGGTTCACCGTCCAGCCGCGAGTCGATCTCGGACGCGATCGCCTGGGCGACGTCGCTCTGCAACGCGATGATGTCCTGCATCTCGCGCTCGTAGTCCGAAGCCCAGAGGTGCGTGTCGGAGGCGGCGTGGACGAGCTGGACCGTGATGCGAACGCGCCCGTCCGCGCGCAGCACCGACCCCTCGACCACCGCATCCACACCGAGATCTGCGCCGATCTGGGGCAGCGACTTGCCCTCCCGGCGGTACCCCTCGGTCGAGGTCCGGGAGATGACCCGAACGGTTCCGAGCTGGCTGAGCCGCGAAATCAGCGCCTCGTGCATGCCGGCGGCGAAGTAGCCGTTGGCGTCGCCGTCCGGCGAGAAGTCCTGCAGGGGCAGGACGGCGAGCGACCGGATCGGGCCGCTCGCGTCGGTGGTCGTCGCCCGCACGAAGGGGCTCTGCCGCTCGATCCGTCGAGCCTCGAACGCATCGACCGCCGCCGCATCCGTGCGGTACCACCACAGGCCCGCGCTCCCGGCGGCCAACATCGTGAACAGGAGCAGGCCCAGCCGCGGTGCGAGGCGGCCCGATGACGGGAGCCCCGCCTCCGCGTCGAGCTCCTCCATGGAGCGGATGCCCTGCGGCGTGATCTCGTATACCCACGCCAGCGCCACGACGACGGGGAAGAGCAGGAGGAACCCGACCACCACGACCCGCAGCGCGGCATCCGCCTCGAAGTTCGGGAGGAACGCCGGTAGAACGATCTCGGCCGCCTGAAGCAGCACGAAGCCGACGGCTCCGTAGGCCAGGGCGACCCGAACCACGTGTCGCCGACGCAACTCGGCGACGAAGCGGCCGAGTCCGGATGTCGGAGTGGACGTCGTCATGGAATCCGGCGAAAAGCGGTGATAGGAATCGGACACTCCCTTGAGACGCCCGGGTCACTCCCTTGGTTAGACGTCGAAGACGCCGAAGAGGTTCATCTTCATCCGACGGCAACGAAGTCCACGCCCTCCACCAGCCCTCGTTTTCGAAGCATCGAACGGATCTCTTCGCGTGCCCGGACCCCGGCCACCGCGGCGACGGTGAAGAAGTCCCGCAGCGGGTCGTCGTCGTCGTGCGCCAGAACCGGCACGCCGTGAATCTGCTGTCCGATCTTGCGCGGGTCCACTTCGAGGAAGGCCTGCAGGGGCACCCCGACCTCGGCGAGGGCGCGCGCGAACGTCTTGCCGACCGGACCCGCTCCGCACACCACCACACCCTGACGGGCCCTGGTGTGCAGTCGCGGCAGATGGTGTGCCCGACAACGCACGAACGCCGCCAGCGCATACGACGGGTGGGTGCGGGACAGGCGCTCGGGCCGGTCCCGCCAATCGTGAACGACCTCGGGGACCGTGCCGAGACGCCACCCCGCGGCCCGCAACCGGAGGAGCAGATCGTGGTCCTCCGGCCAACCGGCATCCCGATAGCCCCCCACCTGTGCCACCACGTCGGCGCGCAGCATCCAGGTGGGGTGGGCCAGCGGGCATTCCACGAAGAGGTCGCGTTCCACCGCATCGGCATCGGCGAGGCTGTTCAGCCACGACTCGTACCGCAGGCGCCCTGCGCTCAGCCGCTCCCGCGGAATGATGCGCACGTGCCCGCCGCAGACCGCCCAGTCCGGATGCTCGGCGAGCGTCGCCCGCTGTGTGGCGAGCCGCCCGGGCCGCATGAGGTCGTCGGCATCCATGCGGGCCAGCAGAGGCGCCCGAGCCGCCGCCCGAGCCGTCTCGAGAGCGGGGACCAGGCCCCGGGGAGCCGTGGACACCACCCGGACCCGGGGGTCTTCGCGGGCCCGGTCGGCCAGTATGTCGGACGACCCGTCCGACGATCCGTCGTCGACGGCGATCACCTCGAAACGGACGTCCGCCTGCGCGAGAACGGACCGCAGGGCCTCATCGAGTGTGTCGACCGCATTCCGGACCGGAAGGAGGACCGACACGTCGGGCGGGGGCCGCGGCGGCCCCACGAGCGTCAACGACCTCCCGCGTCCACCAGCTCCAGCGCCACGGGGCGCGTCACGGACTCCATGCGTACCGGCACGTGCGGAGCCTCCTTGCGGACGTAGAAGTTCTGGGGATCCCTCCCGTTGACCGACACCCGGAAGACCGGGAAGGTCCCGGCGGGGACGGTGATCTCCGTCTCTTCTTCGACGCGCATGACGACCTCGGCCACCGTACCCGCCTGCAGATCGGCGACGGGCAGCCGGATCTCACGCCCGACGGCCAGGTCCGTCGCCCACAGTGCCAGTTCGAGTCCGTCCGACAGCGTCACGCCGGGCGGCGCGGCCAGATCCACCGGCGCGCTCTCCGGTCCCGCTTCGACCGCCCCGCGCAGCCGATCCCCTCGGAGCTCCGCGTGGACCCGCACCCATCCCGTGGGTGACTCCAGAACGCTCTTCGAGGATCGGAATCCGAGTCGCGTGTCGACCACGACCTCCTGCTCGAGTCGCTGCGAACCGGCCTCGATGCGACTCGCGAAGCGCCAGCCGCCCTCGACGGGCTCGAGCGTCCGCACGGCCTCGCCCCGCGCCATTCCACCGGCCATGACGGAGTAGCGGAGCACCGCCGGCTTCAGGCCCCGCAGGTCGAACGACTCGGAGGGCGGGCCGGGAACGAGATCGGCGAGCGTGAGAGACCGGCCGTCGACATCGACGACCGAGACCTCTCCGAGCCCCCGAAGACGGGGTTGGAGAACGGTCGCGTCACCGGCCACGACGATGAGCAGTTGCTCGGGGCGCAACCGGAGCGAGGCCGTTTCGCGGACCGCGGCGGTATCGAGCGCCATCCAGCGCGACCGAGCGCTCTCCAGACGCGCTGCCGGCAGCCCGAGGAGGCGGTGGGAAGTGATCTCTCCGGCAACCTGCTGAGGGGTCTCGAGAGACCGGGGCAGCGACCCGACCAGATACCCGGCTCGATCGGCCAGTTCGGACGACGGTAGCGCCGTCGTACGGAGGCGTTCGAGCTGGACGATGATCTCTTCGACGGCTGCGGCCGCGACGTCGGTACGTGACGCCGTGACGACCTGGAAAAGCCCGAGTCGGCGGCCCCGCTCCACGGTCGAGCGAGCGTCGTAGGTGTAGCCCAGCGCATCGCGAAGGACCTGCTGCAGCCGGCCAGGAGGCCCGCCACCCAGCACCTCGTTCGCCATCACGAGGGCGTCCCAGTCGTCGACGTCCCCACCCTGGAGCAGATGCCCCACGCGGATCTCGGCCTGGACCGAACCGGGCTGGTGGACCACCACGATCTCGGGTCGAAGGCGATCGGGGGCCCGCGGGAACTCGATCGTCGGGCGCGCCTGCGGGAGCCATGAAGAGAAGATCCCCTCCAGGCGGCTCTCGACGCCGGCCGGATCCACGTCGCCGGAGACCACGATGAGCGCCCCATCGGGCCGGTACCAGGTCGCGTGATACTCGACCAGGTCGTCTCGAGTCAGCGCGGCAACCGAGGCGTTCGACGGAAGGCGGCCGTAGGGGTGCTCTCCGTACGCGGCGCTCCGGAACGCCCGGTCGGCGACATCGGCCGGCCGCGTCGCCTGAACCTGCAAGCCGGTCAGAGCCCGTTCCCGCGCCTGGTCCACCTCCGCTTCGGGGAAGGCCGGCTGCGTGAGTAGTTCGGAGAGAATCTCGAGCCCCTCGCCGAGCGCGGGCGTCGTCGTGCTCAGCCCGATCGTGGTCCACTCTTCGGAGACTTCGGTCGCGAGGGCGATCCCCAGTCGATCGAGCCGCCGGCCGATGTCCGCGCCGGGCCGCAGGGCCGACCCCCGGTCGATCAACTCCGCCACGAAGGCCGCCGCTCCCTCCCGCCCCGCGGGATCGGCTACCGAGCCTCCGGGCACGACCACGTTGACCGTCACGAAGGGCACCTCGTGCTGCGGCACCACGAGAACCCGCGCGCCGTTCGAGAGCGTGGCTTCGTGCAGGGGCGGCAGGACCAGGTCCCGCACGGGCAGCGGTGGCGGCGGACCTCCCTGGGCCGCGAGGCCGGTACCGCCGAACGGCAGGAGCGCCACGACCAGCGCGGCTGCGCGCCCGAGCGGACCCCTCGTGAGCGGGCCGGTCATCGCGTGCCGTCCGCGGCCCGAAGCGGTTGGGCGATGACGACCGTCCGGTTCTCGGGCTGGAGCCACGTCCGCGCGACCGACAGGAGTTCGTCGGGGGAGATCTTCCGGAAGCGCTCGAGCTCTTCGTTCACGCGATGGGGACTCCCGTGATACAGTGCGTAGCGCTGCAGCAGCGCCGCCTTGCTCGCGACGGTCATGCGCTGCGTGACCGCCCCGGTGAGCACCTGATTCAATGCCGCGGCCGTTTCGACGGCCGTCACGCCCTCGTCGAGCAACCGCTCGACCTCGGCGTCGAGAAGCGCCTCGATCTCCGAAGCCTCCACGCCCTGCACGGGGGCCGCACCCAGCAGGAAGACGCCCGGCCCACGCCGTCGGTCGATCCGGGCGACGACGTCGATCGCCGCCGCCTCGTCGTCGACGAGCCGCTTGCGCAGACGCGAGGCCTCACCGCCCCCGAGCACCTGCGACAGAAGGGCGAGCGCCGGATGATCGGGATGAACGGCAGGCGGGAGCGTGTAGGCCATCCACACGAGGGGCAGCCGAGCGAGCGGCGCCTCCTCGACCCGACGGCGCTCCCCGTCCGTCCGGGGAAGGGTCGGCACCGCAGGCAACGACGGCGGCTCCGGGCCGCGGGCCACCTCGCCGAAGTACTCCTCGACGAGCGCTCGCACCTGGGTCAGGGTGACGTCGCCCACCACCGTGAGGACCGCGTTGTTCGGCGTGTAGAAGCGCCCGTAGAACTCCCGGGCGTCGTCGGCCGTGGCCGCGTCGAGGTCGTCCATCGAACCGATCACCGGGTGTCGATAGGGAGCGAAGTCCCTCAGCGCGATGGTGTCGACGGTGAGCTGGGACCCCGCGTACGGTTGGTTCTCCACGCGCAGCTTGCGCTCTTCTTCGACCACGCGCCGCTGGGTCTCGAAGTCGTCGTCGTCGATGCGCAGACGGGTCATGCGCTCCGCGTGACTCCACAGCGCCAGATTCACCCGATGCGACGGCAACACCTCGCCGTACGCCGTCCGATCGCTGTCCGTGGTGCCGTTGAACACCCCTCCCGCGCGCGTCACCAGCCGCTTGAACTCACCCTCGGCGAGTGCTTCGGTGTCTTCGAAGAAGAGGTGTTCGAAGAGGTGGGCGAACCCCGAACGGCCCTCGGGTTCGTGCGCACTACCGACGTGATACCACATCTCGACGGCCACGAGCGGCGTGGAGTGGTCCTCGGAGACGATCACTCGAAGGCCGTTGTCCAGGCTGAAGGTGTCGACCGCCAGCGGAGGGATCGTCAGCTCATCCAGCGACTGCGCCGAGGGCCCCGAGCGCGCCGAGGGCGCGGGGGCCACACCCGCGATCGCGAGAGCGACGATGCCCGCCGCGCACGCGCGCAGGCGGGCACCGCGGGAAGAGGCTGGGGCAGGCGTCATGACGCGGGGTCCGAGGGATGCACCGAACGTGGTCCTACGTCCCAGCGTCGGGAATGTCGGAACGGGACTTGAGCAGGGCCGGCCTCAGGGGGACGGCTGTGCGCCTCGCTCCGCCAGAACGCCTTCGAGTACGGCGATCGTCCGATCGACGTCCGACGCGTCTACCGTGAGCGGCCCGCGCAACTTGATCACGTTGTGGTCCGGTCCATCGGTGCCGGCCAGGATTCCCGCCTCACGAAGCCGCTCGACGACGTATCGCGCCTGCAGCGGGGCAGCCTCCCGACCACCCCGCGTCTGCACGCAGTCGACGCCGATGAAGAGGCCGCGCCCCCGAACGTCGCCGAGAAGGGGGACGCCTTCGGCCAACTCCCGCAGGCCGCCGAGAAGGCGCCCCCCGACCCGCGCGGCCCGCTCCTGGAGACCCTCTCGCTCCAGCACGTCGAGCACCGCGAGGCCCGCGGCGCAGCTCACGGGATTCCCTCCGAAGGTGCTGAAAAACTCCATCCCGGTATCGAAGGCGTCGGCGACCTCTCGCGTGGCCACCACCGCGGCGAGGGCCATCCCGTTCCCGGCCGGCTTTCCCAGGACGACGATGTCGGGCACCACGCCGTACAGCTGGAACCCCCAGAAGACGTCGCCGAGTCGACCGAAGCCGGTCTGCACCTCGTCGGCGATGCAGAGCCCTCCCGCGCTTCGTACCGCCTCGTACGCCCGCTCCAGATAGCCGGCGGGCGGCATGATCTGGCCGCCGACGCTGGGGCAGGTCTCGGCGAGAAAGGCGCCGGGAGGGCGGCCGTCACGGAGCATGCGGGCGACGGTGCGCCCCACCTCCTCCCCGTAGTGCACACCCGGGTCGCCCTGCTCGCGACGGTGGCGACCGCGATAGTCGTCCGGGACCGGGACGGTCTCGACCCAATCCGCCCTCCCCTCGCCCCCGGGCCCGTCGAACTTGTACGGACTCACCGCGATGAGAGCGGTCGTGTGTCCGTGGTATCCCGATTCCTGAACCACGACCTCACGGCGCCCGGTCGCGGCCCGGGCCAGCCGGAGCGCCAACTCGTTCGCCTCGGACGCCGAGTTGACGATCCAGACGGCCTCGAGCGAGTTCGGGAGCCGGCTCGCCAGCGCGTCGGCGTATTCGAGGATCGTCTCGTGGAGGTAGCGCGTGTTCGTGTTGAGCAGCGAGATCTGGCGGGCGACGGCTTCCGCCACGGCAGGGTGCGAGTGCCCGACGTGCGGCACGTTGTTGTAGAGATCCAGGAAGGCTCGTCCCGCCGGGTCGAACAGATACTGCCTCCAGCCGCGGACGAGGTGCAGCGGCCGCCCGTAGGAGAGCGACAGCCCCGTTCCGAGGCGACCGCGCCGCCGTTCGACGAGCGCCTCCACGTCCGGAGTGCGCGCGGCGACCGCCCCCGGCGGAAGACCACATAGCGCGGAGGGGTCCGGGGACCAGGCCCGCCACGTCGATCGCTCGCGATCGGGAGCCACCCCGGGCACATCGGCACCACGTCCCAGCGGATCGAGCACCAACTGGAGGTGGAGGTGCGGGGGCCAGTCGCCGTTGCGGGGAGGCGCGCCAACGAGAGCGACCGTGTCGCCTGCAGCCACGACGTCTCCGATCTTCCACCGGGTCGCCACCCAGGGATCCAGATGCCCCCACAGCGTCCAGAAGCCGGGGGCGTCCTCGGGTTCGTGCCGCATCAGGAGCACCGGCCCGTAATCCTTGGGGGCGGTGTTCTCCGCGATCGCCTCGATCACGCCGTCGATCGGCGCGTGCAGCGCGGTTCCGGCCGGCACGAACAGATCCACGCCGAGATGGATCGTGCGGTGCTCGTCCAGTGGGTGGTCTCCGTCGGCGAAGGCCGGCGATCGGTAGATGGCCCGCCCTTCGTCCCAGAGGCCGATCCCGACCGCGGCGCCCGCCCGTTCGAGCGCCTCGTCGATTCGACGTGTGAGCGGGCCCGTCTCCAGTGCCTCCGGGTCCGCACCCAGCATGGGACTGCCCAGGCCGAGATCCAGTCGCAGCACGTGGTCGCCGTGGAGAGGTCGATCGAGAATCGGGGCCATGAGGCCCGCTTCGGCGCGCCTGTCGAGCCACGCCTTCACGCGCGGGCCCGACGGGAACGGCGGGCGACCACAGGCGTCGCGGAGCCGGGCGGTCACCCAACGCGAATCGAGTGCGCCCAGCGCGCGAAGCGCGGTCCATGCGGACGCCTGACTCACGGCGACGTACGCGTCGTCCGGCCGCTCCACCCGGCGCCGCGCCGCCATCACCACGCTGATCGACAGCCGGGTCCGCACGAGATCGCCGATCACCGCGAGCTCGTCGTCGAGCAGCGGCGTCACGCCGTGGTATCCGGCCACCACCTCGGCGATGGCCCCGACGACGTCCCGCGCCCCGAAGGCCGCATACGCCGCCGCGATCGCGATCTCGCAGACGCGCCGGCTCCGCATCATGTCGCCGAAGTCGAAGATGCCGACGATCCGCATGGGGTCGGCCACATCCTCGACGAGCAGGTTGTGGTCGTTCGCGTCCCCGTGGATCACGGCCTCGGGCAATCCCTGCAGCCGCCGCTCGAGGTCGGGCCAGCGTGCGACCACAGCCGCGACGATCTCGCGGTCCGCCCCCTCCTCGAGTGCCGGGAGGGCGTCGGCGAGCCATCCGGCACGAGCGGGGTCCCACGGGTGATCGCGATCGAGGAGGGGGTGGTCGAATCCCTCGAGGGCCGCATCCAAGCGGGCCAGCGTCGATCCGAGGTGCCGGAGCAGCGCCGCCCTGCGCGGCCGCACGTCGAGAAACGAGCGACCCTCCAGCCAGGAGATGCGCCAGACTCGCCGCCGGGCGCCGTCCACCGCCACCTCGGTCCACGGGTCGCCGGTGCGGGTGGGCAGTACGACGGGAATCCCGATCTCTCCGACCCGGCCCCCGAGGTGGGTGAGCGCCCCGGCGCGCAGCGAAACGAGCTCTGGATCCGTGGCCTCGTCGGCCACCTTGAGCACCGACGACCCCGCCGCCGCGTCGACCCGGACGTTGAGGTCGAACTCCCCGTCCAGTGGGCCGAAGCCCACCGGCTCGATACCGTAGGCCTCGCCCAGGACACGCCGGAGAACGGACTCGGGGATCGGCGTGGGAATGGGACGGCTCCCGTTTCGGGTCGGACGGTCTCAGGTCGAACGGTCGGCGCCGGTCGGGCGCGCGAGTTCCTCCCGGAGATAGCGCCCGGTGACGCTTTCGGGAACCGACGCCACCTCCTCCGGTCGTCCCGACGCGACGATCCGCCCGCCGCGGATGCCGGCACCCGGTCCGAGGTCCACCACCCAGTCCGCGGTCTTCACGAGATCGAGATTGTGTTCGATGACGAGCACGGTGTGCCCGGCGTCGACCAGTCGTCCCAGCACCTTCAACAGCTTCCGGATGTCCTCGCCGCTGAGGCCCGTGGTCGGCTCGTCGAGGAGGTAGAGCTTGCGACCCTTCCGCCCCGCGACGCCGGAGAGTTCGCGCGCGATCTTGAGCCGCTGCGCCTCTCCTCCGCTCAGGGTCGGGGCCGGCTGGCCGAGCCGAAGGTAGCCCAGGCCCACCTGCTGCAGATGCCAGAGCGTCTGGCCCAGCTTGTCCTCCTTGAGGAAGAACCGGATCGCTTCGTCCACGGTCAGGTCGAGGACCTGGCGGATGTCCAGCCCCCGGTATCGCACCTCAAGCGTCTCGGGCTTGTACCGCGTGCCTCGACAGACCTCGCACGGAACGTATACGTCCGCCATGAAGACCATCTCGATCTCCACCTGTCCCGCCCCGCTGCAGGCGTCGCAACGCCCGCCCGACGTATTGAACGAGAACGTCCCGGGGGTGAAGCCGCGCTGACGGGCGAGGGGCTGCGCGGCGAAGATCTTCCGGATCTCGTCCCAGGCCTTGATGTAGGTCACCGGGTTGGATCGCGGTGTCCGACCG
>JAHHMJ010000203.1 GCA_018678395.1 Gemmatimonadota bacterium
CGCAGGCCTTCCGCACGCGTACCGACGGCGTGGCCTTCTGCGCCCTGGGCTCGATCAAGTCCAACATCGGCCACCTGGACACGGCGGCCGGCGTCGCGAGCTTCGCCAAGGCCGTCCTCGCCCTGAAGCACCGCATCATCCCTCCGACGGTCCACTTCGAGGCGCCCAACCCGCTGCTGGAACTCGAGTCCTCGCCGTTCTTCGTCAACGGCGAGGCCCTGCCGTGGACGGCGGGCCCGGAGCCCCGTCGCGCCGGCGTCAACTCACTCGGGGTCGGAGGGACGAACGCCCACGTGATCCTCGAGGAGGCGCCGGCCACGGCACCGTCGCCCCCGCCCTCCCGTCCGTGGCACCTGCTGCCTCTCTCGGCGCGCTCCAGGGGCGCGCTCGACGACGCGTCGCGGGCCCTGCTGGAGCACCTCGAGGGGTCGGACGAGACCGGCATCGCGGACCTGAGCTACACCCTGCGGGTGGGGCGGCGTGCCTTCGCGCACCGGCGCGCGCTGGTGTGCCGGACCCGGGACGAGGCGATCGAGACGCTGGCGACGGGCCACGGCCCGGGATGGGTCACGGCCGAGGCGCCCTCGCGGGAGCGGGGCGTCGCCTTCCTGTTCGCGGGCGGCGGTGCCCAGTATCCGGGCATGGCTCGCGAGCTGTACGAGGGGGAGCCCACCTTCCGGGCCGACGTCGACCGCTGCCTCGCGATCCTCGACGGCCAGATCGACGTGGACCTGCGCTCGATCCTGCTGCCCGAAGCCGGCGCCGACCTCGACGCTCTCGCCTCCGAGCTGCAGCGGCCCTCGCGCGCGCTCCCCGCGCTGTTCACGATCCAGTATGCGCAGGCCCGCCTGTGGATGTCCTGGGGGGTCGAACCCACGTCGATGATCGGCCACTCCATGGGGGAATACACGGCCGCCTGCCTGGCCGGTGTGTTCAGCCTCGAAGACGCCCTCTCGGTGGTGTGCCTGCGGGGACGGCTCTTCGAGTCGGTCGATGCGGGCGGCATGCTGAGCGTGGGCCTCGGCGAGGAGGCCCTGCGCGCCCACCTCGGCGACGCCCTCTCGATCGCCGCGGTCAACGCGCCCGAAGTGACCGTGGCGGCGGGGCCGGTCGATGCGATCGAGCGGCTCCATCGAACGCTCGAGGAGAACGAGGTGGAGTGCCGTCGGATCCGCATCGACGTCGCCGCCCATTCGGCGATGCTCGATGGCGTCCTGGATCGCTTCGGCGCCCATCTGCGCACGCTGCGCCTGCAGCCACCGTCGCGTCCCTTCGTGTCGAACCTTTCGGGCACCGTCGCCGGAGACGAAGTCGCGTCCGCGGACTACTGGGTCCGCCACCTCCGGGAGACCGTGCGGTTCGCCCATGGCATCGGCGAGCTGCTGGGAGAGGACGGCCCCCTGCTGGTCGAAGTGGGTCCGGGCCGAACGCTCGCGACCCTCGCCCGTCTGCACCCGGAGTGGACCCCGGCTCAGGCGAGCCTGACCTCTCTCCCGGGCCCGAAAGACGACGATGACGACGCGCAGGGTCACATGATCGGAACCCTGGGCGCGATCTGGGCTCACGGCGGAGCCGTCGATTGGGGCGGTTTCGATGCGGGGGAGGTGCGCCGCAGGATCCCCGCCCCGCTGTACCCGTTCCAGCGCAAACCCTACTTCGTGGCTCCGCCGCAGCCGCACGACGTCTCGTCGACGGAGGAGTTCGCCGAAGGGGACCGGATCGAGGATCTGGCCCGGTGGGTTCATCAGCGTGTCTGGCAGCCCCTGCCCCCACCGCTCCCCAGGCCGGGGGCGCTGGAGGACGGCGTGCTCGTCCTGGTCGACGGCGGTGCGGCCGGACAGGATCTGGTGGCTCGCCTCGAGGCCGCCGGCACCAGCCCCGTCGTCGTCCGCGTCGGCCCGGCGTTCGAGGTGGGGACGGACGGGGTCGCGGTGCGGCCCGACCATCATGACGACTGGGTGCGCCTCTGGTCCTGGCTGGCGACGGACGAGGGCGGAGGCCTTCCCGGGACCGTGGTCCACGCCTGGTGCCTGACCGCGTCGGGGGATGCAGATGCATCGCCCGCGTCTCGCGAAGCCCGGGCCTTCTGGGCCCCCGTCCACATGGTGCGGGCGCTGGAAGAACTTCATCCCGGCCATGAACTGCAGTGGGTCACGATCGCGAGTGGATCGCTGGCTGCCTCACCGGGTGAGGGTTCGCCCGAGCACGCCCTGCTTCAGGGCCCGACCCGGGTGGTGCCGCGGGAGATCCCGACGATTTCGACGCGACTCATCGACCCCGGCGTACTCCCGGAGCAGCCCGCCGCACGGCGCGCGATCGTGTCTCGCCTGGTCGACGAGCTGCGCGGCAGCGACCCCCGGGTCCGCATCGGCTACCGGGGCCTCGAACGGCTCGAGCCGAGCTTCATCCCGGTCCCCCTGGACGATCCCGGTCCGATCGATGGGCTCGCGGACCACGCCACGGTCCTGATCACGGGTGGCCTCGGGGGCATCGCGCTCAGCCTTGCCCGCAGCATGGCGGAGCGCCGTCCGCTCCGCTTCGTGCTCCTGGGACGTGCCGGACTTCCGCCCCGCGACCAATGGTCGGACTGGGCCGCGCGCCACCCCGACGACATGAAGACCGGGAGAGCCATTCGCGAGGTCCGTGCGATCGAGGCCCTGGGCAGCACGGTGGACGTCCGGGCGGCCGACGTCACCGACACCGCCGCGATGACGCGGTTGGTGAGCGACGTCCGAGAGGCGTCGGGCGGGCTCGACGCCGTGGTGCACGCTGCGGGCGTCCTGGACGACGGTCCCCTGCTCGGCAGAGAAGCCGACCGCATGAGAGCCGTCCTCGGCGCGAAGGTGGCCGGCGCTCGAGCGTTGGACGCGGCCGTGGGTGACACGCCGCTCGAGTTCTTCGTGGTCTTCTCGTCCGTGAGTGCGGTCCTCGGAGCCGCCGGCCAGACCGACTACGCCGCGGCGAACGCTTTCCTCGACGCCTTCGCCCGCGACCGCGAGCGCCGTACCGGCCAGCGCACGGTGTCGGTGGGTTGGGGTGCCTGGCGGGACGTCGGCATGGCCGCCGAGCTCGCCGGGAGAGCTTCGTATGGAGGCGGGGATGACGGGGCCGACGGGGGAGATCCTCTGGACCATCCGTTGTTCGAGCGGCGGATCCGGGACCGGGACGGCCGATCGGCCTTCCGGGGGCGGATGGCGTGGGGCCGCCACTGGATGCTCGACGAGCACCGCACCCGCGACGGCAAGCGATTGCTTCCGGGCTCCGGTTTCGTCGAGCTGATCAGCGAGGCCGCACGGATCGCCGGTATCGGTGATCCAGTGATCCACAACCTGACCTTCCTGCGTCCCTTCCGGGTCGACGAGGACGAGACCCGGGAGATCGAACTCTCCCTGGCCCCGAACGGGCTGGAGTGGAAGGTCGAGGTGCGGGGTCGTCCGGAAGGCGCTGCGGAGT
>JAHHMJ010000024.1 GCA_018678395.1 Gemmatimonadota bacterium
GAACCGGCGGCTGGCGGGGTGCGACATCGGCTCATTCCTCCCGTTCCTGACGGCCGCTGCCGTAGGGACCGTGGGTGCCGAGAACGGCACCGGACTCTGTGCGGTTGTCCAGTACGAACACTTGGTACGAACCGCCCCCGGGCGCAACGCGGACGACGACGTGGCCGTGATCACTCGCGACGCGTTCGGCCCGCCCACCGATCGCGGCCTTCGTCTCGTCGCGGAACTCGAGGATGAAGATGTCGCGCGCCTCGGGATAGATGCGCTCGTTGAGCAGGCGCTTGAGCACGACCGGCGCCGGGTGCGTCTTCGACCACGCGGGGACGATGCTCACCCGTGGACGAAGGGTCGCCAGGAAGAAGGCGTTGGCCGGCTCGATGGAGCCGTGGTGTCCGATGACGACCACGTCCACCGGCTCGCCGATGGCACGCGCGATGGGGGTCTCCTGGTCGGCCCAGTCGGGGTAGCCGTCGGGCGGCACGCCCTGGAGGTCTCCGCCGGTATAGTACGAGAACCCGCCGTAGCGAAGGAGGAAGGCCAGCGAGGAGTGATTCTCGGTGGGCCAATCTTCCCTCGGGACCGTTTCCAGGGGCGGCACGATCCGGGTCACGGCGTCTCCGTCGCCCGTCCACACGTCGCCGTTGACGAAGAGGTTTCGCACCTCGAACGCCGGATACGCGGCCGGGTCCCGCAGCAGCCGAATCTGATCCGACCGGCCGGCCACGAAGCGCTCTACGCGTAGCCCGTCGGACCGCTCTCTCACTTCGAGAAAACGTCGGTAGTTGGCGACGGAGGGATTGTCGATCACTGCGGGATAGGCGTAGTCCGGCCAGCCTCGATCGAGCACGGCTCGAATCGGCACGCGCTCGGCGACGTCGGTGATGCCGGCGAGCCGGTACGCCTCGCCGGCCGACCATGGCGACCGATCCGAGACGGCCCCCATGTGATCGCGATCGAAGTGCGTGAGCAGCGCGTAGTCGATCTCGGGCTCTCGACCGGCCGGTGCCATGCGCCTGACGTAGCGGGCGATCCACTCGCCCGTGCTGCGCGACCCGTCGGGCCTCGGGTCGGCGATCGGCGCCTGCCCCGGCAGGGTCGGCGCACCCGCGTCGACCAGCATCGTGGTCCCGTCGGGGAGCACGAAGAAGGTGGAGTTGCCCTGGCCCGTGGCGATGTGATGGATGTCGAGCGTGCCCGGCGTCCACGGCGGGAGTGTGGTCGATTCCTGACCGGGGGCCGCGGCGGCGAAGGTGAACAGGCTCACGAGCGCCAGCGCGGCCGCGAGTCGCGCAGTTCGCGGGTACGATGTCTCCGGCACGGCGGTCACGATCCGAACTCGTTGCCCACCTTGCGGGCGCGCTCGGGCTTGTCCAGGTCGATCTCCAGCGCCAGGCCGATCTCGACGAGGAGGTTCCACCCCGCGGCGAGGAAGACGAAGGGGTTCATCTCGCCCGCGTCCGGGACCCGGATCGTCGGGAAACGAGTGTCGACGGTGCTGATCGCCACCACCGTCAGCCCCACGCCATCGACCAGCACCGTCTCGAACTTCGCCTCCTCGTCTGCGATCGGATCGATGACGACGACGACGTCCCGGGGGTCCATGACCTCTTCGATGCCGTGAACCGCGTAGGTGCCCTCGAGGAAGTCGCTCTTCTTCCGGGCGATCTCGTTGGTCTTCAGGGTCAACTCTTCGGCCACACCGTCGTTGTAGCCGGCGAAGTAGACCGTCGGCGCGTCGACGATGGTCCGGACGATCCCGGGATCGATCGACATCTTCATCGCTGCCTCGATCGAACCGGCCGCGCCCTCCAGGTCCGCGACCATGTCGCGCCCTCCGACGTGACTGACGATGGACTGATAGACGAGGGCCTGCTCCACCACGCTCTTGGTCGCCGCCACGGCCTGCTCCCAGCCGCACGTCAGGATGAACGTCGTGGCGGCGTGCTGCTCGAGCAGCGTACCCTCGTTCGCCGTGAGCCCGAACCGGTGCGGGTTGCCGACATTCGCGAGTCGCTGCAGGACCGCGATGACCTCGGCCGTGCGCCCGGAGTTGGAGGCGCCGAACACGGCGAACTTCGAGAGCTCGTACGTCGCCGCCTGTCTCGACCCGTCGGTGGCGACCCAGAGGTCCGCACCCCAGGCCATGGCCTTTCGGATGGCATTCTTGGCAGGGAAGATCCGGCTGGAGCCCTCACCCGTCAGGAAGAGCCGTCCGACCTCGGCGATGGTCGCGGCGGCCTCGGCCGTCGCGGTCGGGTCGAACCGGTCGACCACACCGACGGTGTCGAGCATCTCGCGGCACAGCGCGAAGCGGGTGTAGCGGGCGTCGGTACCGTTCATGGTGGGCTGACTCTTTCGGGGGAGCGTCCGTCGCGAAGGCTCACGGAATCCGTTCGAAATCCAGATCGGCGTGCTCGGGCAGATCGCCCACCAGCGGGCGCGCGTACCCGAAGAACGCCTCGCTCGGGAAGTTGCCGTCCTCGTTGATCATGGCGTCGGGCATCGGCTTGGCGCGAACCGCAACGTCCTCCAGCGCGGCGGTCCCGAGGGAATACCGATATAGATCGCTGGATTCGCGCACGATCGTGACCATGACCCCCGTCGCGCCTTCTCCCGCGAGTCGGGCCGCCTCGCGACCG
>JAHHMJ010000313.1 GCA_018678395.1 Gemmatimonadota bacterium
GCCCTCACCCTCGCGGTAGCCGCCCCGGCGACGGCACAGCTCGATCGCGCCGGGCTCGCCGCGGCCTGTGAAACGGCGGGAGGGGCGAGCGGGGACTGCCTGCGCGCGGCGCTCGGCGCCGAGGCGATCGCCGGTGGGGTGGGCCTGGCGTTCTCGTTGGGCGACGAGTTCCCCGGATCGGCTTCGACCCTCGGCAAGCGGTTCGGGACCACGCCCCGGGTCGCGGCGGCGGTACGCTTCGGAATGTCCGGGCTCGAACTGCCCGAGGGCTCCTCGGGCGTCGATGAGACGAGGTCCGCCTGGGTCCCCTCGCTGCACGGCGCGGTGGCCGTGAGCCTCTTCGACGGTTTCCGTCCACGCCCGACCGTGGGCGGCGTCCTCGCGGTCGATCTCATCGCGACGGGTGACTTCGCTTTTCTCCCGTCCGGAGACGGCTTCGACGGCGCGGTTGCCGCGATCGGCTATGGGATCCGCCTGGGGGCCGTGCGGGAATCCTTCAGCCTGCCCGGCATCACCGTGAGCGCGCTGCGCCGCCATGGGGGACGACTCGAGTGGGCCGGGGTCTCCGGAGACCGGCCCGGGGCCGTGGTGCTCGACGGCACGACGACCACCTCCTTGCGGGGCACGGTGGGTCGTGAGTTCCTCGCCCTCGGCATCCAGGCCGGCCTGGGTTGGGAACGGATCTCGGCAGACGGTACGCTCGGTCCGGCCGGCCCCGCCGCATCGTCGGGCGCCGTGGTCTTCGAAGACGTCGAGGCCGATCGCATTCTCTTCTTCGGAGGGGTGACCTGGACGTGGTTGGTCACGCAGTTGCACGCGGAACTCGGTTATGCGTCGGGCTTCGAATCGACGTCCGACCCCGCCGCCGGCGCGTTCGACCCGACCGCCGGAGCGCTGCTCGCCAGCCTCACCTTCCGGATTCTGTTCTGATGTCGACGACGCCCCCGCTCTCCGACGCCGACCGGGCACATCTCGGGCGGGCCGTCGCGTTGGGACGGCGTGGCTGGGGCCGCGTCCACCCGAATCCCATGGTCGGATGCGTGCTGGTACGCGACGGCGAGGTCGTGGCGGAGGGGTGGCACGGCGAGTTCGGTGGGCCCCACGCGGAGACGGTCGCGCTCGAAGCGGCCGGGCCTGCCGCCCGCGGAGCCACCGCCTACGTGTCGCTCGAGCCGTGTCGGCACGAGGGCAAGACGCCCGCGTGCACCCGAGCGCTCATGGCGAGTGGCGTGGCGCGGGTGGTCTTCGGTGCGGCCGATCCGGGCGCCGAGTCGGGAGGCGGCGGAGCGGAGCTCGCGCGAGCCGGGATCGAGGTCGTGGGGCCCGTCTTCGACGAGCCCGAGGCCCACAGCCTGAACCCTGCGTTCCACCATCGCTTCGCGTCGGCCTTGCCGTGGGTGGCCCTCAAGCTCGCGGTGTCGCTGGACGGGCGCATCGCCGAGCGCGAAGGCGTGCGCACGACGCTCAGCGGCTCCGAGTCCGCCGCGGCCGTCCACACGCTCCGCGCGGGCTTCGACGGCATTCTCGTGGGCGGCACGACCGGGCGGGTGGACGACCCCCTGCTGACGGTGCGGGGTGCGGTGGAACCCCGCGTTCCCCCGGTACGGATCGTTCTCGATCCGGCGGCCGCGATCCCGAGCGATGCAGCGGTCTTCGAGGCCGCCGCCGAGGTGCCGCTGTGGGTGTTCACCCGCGACGACGCCGCCGAGGCCGAGCTCGAGCGTCTCGAGACGGCGGGGGCGTCGGTCCACCCGGTGCCCGCGATCGGCCCGCACGAGCTCGATCTCGGCCACGTGCTGCGTCATTGTGCCGTGGCGGGAGTGGGCGCGATTCTCTGTGAGGGGGGCGGCCGACTCGCGGCGTCACTCCTGAACGGAGACTTCGTCCGGCGACTGTATTGGGTCGTCGTACCCCGGCTTCTGGGTACCGAAGGCGTGCCGGCATTCCCCGACGTCGTCGGTTCGGACGCGGCAGGCGTGGTCTGGACACCCGCCGAGCCCGCCCGCCTGCGGGGCCCGGACACATGGATCACCCTCGACCGACGGGAGGCGTAAGTGTTCACCGGAATCGTGACCGGCGTGGGCCGGGTGGCTCGCGTCGAGGACGTCGAGGGCGCGCGACGCATCGAGATCGAGGCGCCCGAGGGCTTTCTGGAAGGGGTGGTTCCGGGCGACTCGATCGCGGTCGACGGCGCCTGCCTCACCCCGGTGGGGCTCGAGGGTCGCCACTTCAAGATCGACGCGGTGCTCTCGACGCTCGAGCGCACCGTCGCCGGACGCTATCAGCCCGGCGTGCGAGTCAATCTGGAGCGCGCGCTGGCGTGGGGCGGACGCCTGGACGGCCACCTCGTGCAGGGCCACGTCGACGGCGTGGGCCACGTCGTCGACGTGGACCACCAGGGCGAGACCGTGTTTCTGACCTTCACGCTACCGCCGGACGTCTGGGTCGAGACGATCCTGCACGGCAGCATCGCCCTGAACGGCGTGAGCCTCACCGTCAGTCGGATGGAGCCCCCGGACCGGGTCCAGATCGCCATCATCCCGCATACCTGGACGCACACGAACTTCGTCGATCTCGAGCCGGGAAGCCCGGTGAACGTCGAGGGGGATCTGCTGGGGAAGTACGTGGGTAGAATTCTGGCTGTGCGCTATGGCGCGTCACCGGGCAACGAACCGTCCGCCCCGGATCGCTGAACAGGATCAACGGAATGCCCTTCGATCGAGTCGAAGACGCCCTGGAAGACGTTCGCCAGGGGCGCATGATCATCGTCGCCGACGACGAGGACCGCGAAAACGAGGGCGATCTCGTGTGCGCGGCCGAGGCCGCGACGCCCGAGCTGGTCAACTTCATGGCCCGCTTCGGCCGCGGTCTGATCTGCGTGGCGCTCACGCGCGAACGGGCCGACGAGCTCGGCCTTCCGCCGATGACGGACCACAACACCGACCCGAAGGGCACCGCCTTCACGATCTCGGTGGATGCCGACCCGCGCTTCGGCGTGACGACGGGCATCAGCGCGCACGATCGCGCGGTCACCATCCGCCGCCTCGTCGACCCGGGGGCTCGTCCCGACGACTTCCGCCGTCCCGGGCACGTGTTCCCCCTGCGCGCCAAACCCGGTGGCGTTCTGCGCCGCGTGGGTCAGACCGAGGCGGGGGTGGACCTCGCCCGGATGGCGGGCTTCTCGCCGGCCGGAGTGATCTGCGAGATCCTCAAGGACGACGGCACGATGGCGCGGCGACCCGAGCTCGAGGAGTTCGCTCGGGAACACGGTCTCAAGTACATCACGGTGGCGCAGTTGGTCGCCTACCGCCTGGCCAACGAGCGCCTGGTGCGTCGGATCGCCGAGGCGGAGCTGCCGACCCGCCACGGGCTGTTCAAGGTGATCGCCTTCCGGAGCCTGGTCGACGAACGCGAGCATCTGGCGGTGGTGCGGGGCGACATCGAGGGCAAGGAGGACGTGCTCGTCCGCATGCACTCGGAGTGCCTTACGGGCGACGTTCTGGGATCGCAGCGCTGCGACTGCGGCGAACAGCTGGACCTCGCCCTGGCGCGCATCGCCGAGGCCGGGGAGGGCGCGCTGGTCTATCTGCGCCAGGAAGGGCGGGGGATCGGTCTCGGCAACAAGATCCGGGCGTACGCCCTCCAGGACGAGGGGCAGGACACGGTCCAGGCGAACGAGTCGCTGGGATTCAAGCCGGACCTGCGCGATTACGGGATCGGAGCCCAGATCCTCCTCGATCTCGGGCTGAGCACGATTCGCATCCTCACCAACAACCCGCGCAAGATCGTCGGTCTCGACGGATACGACCTCGAGATCACGGGGCGTGAGCCGCTCCAGGTCTCGCCCGGCGAGCACAACGAGCGGTACCTCGAGACGAAGCGCACCCGAATGGGACACATCCTGTGAGCGGACCCGGATCCTACGTCGACGCGCTCGACGGCTCGCTGGACGGGCGGGGGCTGCGGGTGGCTCTCCTGTGCACCCGCTTCCACGGCGAGATCACCGAGACCCTGCTGGAGCGGTGCCTCGCGACCCTGGCCGACCACGGCGTGCAGGATGACGCGGCCGAGGTCGTTCGTGTTCCCGGGGCGTGGGAGCTGCCCCAGGCCGCCGCCCGCATCGCGTCGCTCGACCGCCACGACGTCATCGTCGCCATCGGGTGCGTGATCCGGGGCGATACACCGCACTTCGACTACGTCGCCGGTGAAGCCACCCGGGGGCTCGGCGAGGTCGCCCGGGACTACGACCGCCCGGTGATCTTCGGTGTGCTCACGACGGACACCGAGGCGCAGGCGTGGGAACGGGCCCGTGAGGACGGACAGGACAAGGGCCGCGAGCTGGGGCTGGCCGCCCTCGAGATGAGTCTCCTCTACCGTCGCCTCGCATGAGCGAGACCTTCTCCAACCGGCGCGAGCGGATCGACCGGGTTCGCGCCCGTGCCTGGGCACTCCAGGTCCTGTACCGGTGGGAGGCGGGCGGGAGCGGTGGCAGCAACCTGCGGGACGCCCTCGTCGAGACGACGGCTACCCGCCTGGTTTCGCCTCGCCGGCTCCCCTACGTGCGACTGCTTCTGGGCACCGTCGACGAGAACCTCGAGGAGATCGATGCTCGACTCCGGCGGTCGCTGGACAACTGGCGTATGGAGCGGCTGTCGGCCATCGATCGCGGTGTGTTGAGGTTGGCGACGGCGGAGCTGCTCTATCTCGAGCAGATCCCTCCGAAAGTCGCCATCCAGGAGGCCGTCCGGCTGGCCGAGCAGTACGGGGGGCCCGAGTCCCCGCGATTCGTGAACGGGGTGCTCGATGCGCTGTACCGGCGGATGACCACGGATCTGGGGGGGTGACCCTGCGCGTCCTCGTGGTGAACTGGCAGGATCGGGAGAACCCCCTCGCCGGGGGTGCCGAGATCCACTTTCACGAGGTCTTCTCCCGGCTCGTCCAACGCGGACACTCGGTGGACCTGCTCTGTTCGGGGTGGCCGGGGGCGGAGCCGCGCACGCAGTTGGACGGGATCGACGTGCATCGGACCGGGGGCCGCCTGTCCTTCGCACTCCGCGCCCGCTCGTACTTTCGACGGCACCTCTCCGACGTCCCCTACGACGTGCTCGTCGAGGACCTGAACAAGGTGCCGTTGGCGACGCCGCGCTGGGGCGGGCCACCGGTCGTCGTTCTGGTCCACCACCTCTTCGGGACGACGGCCTTCCGCGAAGCCTCGTTCCCGGTGGCGCTGGGGACCTGGCTCATGGAGCGACGCATCCCCCGGCTCTTCGCCGACGTGCCGGCCATCGCCGTATCCGAGAGCACGCGGCAGGACTGGATCGCGCGCGGGCTCCCGGCGGATCGGGTCCGCGTCATTCCCAACGGCATCGCCCTGGACCACTACCGACCCGACCCGAGCGCGACGCCGTTCGACGATCCCACCGTGCTCTTCCTGGGTCGCCTGAAGCGCTACAAGAGCGTGGACGTGGTCGTCCGTGCCGTCGCTCGATTGCGGGATCGGGGTGTGAAGGTGCGCTTCCTGATCGCCGGCAAGGGCGACGACGAGCCGCGCATTCGAGCACTGGTCGATCGCCTTGGGTTGGACGACCGGGTCGACTTCCTGGGATTCGTGACCGAAGCCGAGAAGCTCGACCTCCTGCGGCGCTCGTGGCTGCACGTGCTGCCGTCCCCGAAGGAGGGGTGGGGCATCACGGTCGTCGAGGCGGGTGCGTGCGGAACCGCTTCGCTCGCGAGCGACGCACCGGGTCTGCGCGACTCGGTCCGGGACGGCGAAACCGGCGTTCTCGTTCCCTACGGCGAGATCGACCAGTGGGCGTCCGAACTCGAGCGACTGCTCGCCGACCGGGCCGAGAGGGAACGCCTCGGCGCCGGGGCCATCGCATACGCCCAGCAGTTCACGTGGGAGGCGGCGGCCGACGGGGTCGAAGAGGTCCTCCGCGACCGGGTAGCCCCCACGCCGGGGCGGACCTAGCTTTCGGTATACATTCGACGTTCACCTGTTAGGAGGCTGCATGCGAGTGCAGATCACGGCGCGTCATTGTGACCTTTCCGACCCCGTGCGCGAGCGCGCCCAGGAGTTGAGTGAGAAGCTCACCCGGTTCGATCCGAGGGTCTCCGGCGCCGACCTGATCTTCGAAGAGGAGAAGCGCTCGAAGAAGGTCGAAGCGATCCTCTCGCTCGACCGAGTCGATCGCATCGTCGCCTCCGCCGAGGGCCAGGAGTGGATGGGAATGCTCGATAAGCTCTTCGATCGGCTGTCCCGGCAGGTCCGCCGGAGCCGCTCGCAGGCGGTGGACCACAAGGCCTGACCCAGGCCGGAGGCCCGGATGTCGCCCCCCTCCAACTCGGCGTTCGGGACCCCCGTCACGGTCGCGGACATCCTCGACACGAAGGCCGAGATCCTCGACCTCGAGATGCTGACGCCGGGGGTACGTCTGGACCGCGTCGTCGACGACCCCGACATCTCGTCGCCCGGACTCGCACTGGCGGGCTTCACCGCCCGCTTTCCGTCGGGCCGCATGCAGGTGCTGGGCGAGACCGAGATGACCTATCTCGCCTCGCTCGATCCCGCGGTCATGCGGTCGAGGCTCGAGGCGCTCTTCGAGTTCGAGATCCCCGCCCTCTTCGTCACGAAGGGCCAGGACGTGCCCGCGGTGCTGATCGAACTGGCGTCCGCCGCGGGGGTCCCCGTCATTCTCTCCGGGACTACGACGAAGGATTTCTACTGGCGCATCAAGCCGTTCCTCGAAGCGGCCCTCGCGCCCAGCGAGCACCTGCACGGCTCGCTCGCCGACGTGTACGGGGTGGGACTGCTCTTCGTCGGCAAGTCGGGCGTGGGCAAGAGCGAATGCGTGCTCGACCTCGTCGAGCGGGGCCACCGGCTCGTTGCCGACGATCTCGTGCTGGCGCACCGGCGGGGGAACGACGTCCTCCTGGGGCGGGGCCACCCGCTGCAGCGGCACCACATGGAGATCCGCGGGATCGGCATCATCGACATCCGCGCGCTTTTCGGTGTGCGGGCCATCCGGCAGCAGAAGCGCATCGAGGTGGTGGTCAACCTCGAGCACTGGGACGAGGCGCGGACCTACACCCGTACCGGGCTCGAGACGGAGTCGACCGAGATCCTCGGGGTCACCCTTCCGCGTGTGACCGTCCCGCTGAACCCGGGCAAGAACATCACCGTCATCTCCGAGGTGGTCGCCATGAACCACCTGCTGCGCTACTCGGGTCTCGATTCGGCCGAGGCGTTCGACAATCACCTGCGCGCCTATCTGGAGCAGGACTATGAGTGAGGCGAGAGGGGTTCTCGTCGCCCACGGCGCCATGGCGGCCGGCATGATCGACGCCGTGCGGAAGATCTCCGGCGCGCCCGAGGACGCCCTGTTCGCCGTCTCCAACGAAGGGCGGTCTCCGGACCAGCTGCAGGACGCCATCCTCGAGGTTCTGGGCGACGGGCCGGCCGTCGTGTTCACGGATCTCGGCGCCGGGAGCTGCACCCTCGCCGCCCGGCTCTCCTGTGCCCACCGCAGCGCCGTGGCGGTGGTCACCGGCGTCAACCTGCCCATGCTGCTCGACTTCGTCTTTCATCGAGGCGACCCGGTCGCGCTCATCGCCGCCCGCATGACCGACAAGGGACGCGCGGGCGTCCGTCTCCTTCACGAACCCTGCGACGATGACGGTCGTCCTCTATCGCGTTGACGAGCGCCTGATCCACGGGCAGGTGGTGCTCGGGTGGGGGCGTGAGCTGCGCGCGGATCGGTACGTCGTGGTCGACGATGCCCTGGCCGACAGCGAGTGGGAGCAGGAGCTGTATCGCCTGTCCGTGGCCGACGAGCACGACGTGGTGTTCGCGACGCTCGCGGCCGCGCGGGCGGCGCTGCCCACGTGGCAGGTCGACGGCGGCCGGACCGTGGTTCTGACCCGCGACGTGACGACCATGGCCGATCTCGCCGAGGGCGTGGCCACGGACGGGGCGGAGGTCAATCTCGGTGGGATCCACCATCGACCCGGCCGTCGCGAAGTCCGTCCCTACCTCTTCCTCGACGATGAAGACCGGGACGCCGTGCGCAGACTCGTCGACGCCGGCACCCGGGTCACGGGCCGCGACCTCCCCGCGGCCACGCGGGTCGGGCTGGATCAACTCCTGGCATGACGGAGCTCCTCGGACTCGCTCTCCTCGGCGCCTGGGTGACCCTCGACGGCGTCACCGTCGGGCAGTTCATGGTCTCGCGTCCGCTGGTCGCGAGCGGACTCGCCGGGCTCTGGCTCGGCGACCCCGCCACCGGATTCCTCGTGGGCGCGGTGCTGGAGCTCTTCCTGCTCGTGGCGGTGCCGTCCGGGGCGGGGCGGTTCCCCGAGCCGGGGCCGGCAGCCGTCGTGGGGGCAGCCGGGGCGGTGTGGGCGGCGGGGCCGGCAGGTCTCGCGCTCGGAGTCGCCGCAGCCCTCCTCCTGGGATATGCCGGCGCCCTGTCGCAGGCGGCCCAGCGCCACCTCAACGTGCGTTGGGTCCCCGATCCCGCCGTTCAGCCCGTGACCGAGGCCGCCATCGTCCGAGGACACTGGTCGTCGCTCGGCGTCGACGCCATCCGCGGCTTCGTGCTGACCGCGCTGGGCCTCGCGGCCGTGCGGATGGCGGCGCCGTGGGCGTCGGGTGCGTGGCCCCTGGACGCGGCGGCAACCCGGGGACTTCTGCTCGTCGGCGCCTTCGTGTCGCTCGGAGTCCTCGGCCGGTCACTCGCCGCACGGCACCTCTGGGTCTATCTGGCCGTCGGCGCCGTGGTCGGCCTGGGCCTGGGTGCGGTGTGGGGCTGATGAGTAGCGCGCCGAAGGGGTCGGGGGCTGCACCGGAAACGCCGCTGCCTCCGGGTGTGCTTCGGGCCGTGCAACTGCGGGGCATGTTCGTCCAGGCATCCTGGAACTACCGGACCATGCAGGGCAACGGCATGGCGTGGGCGATGCTCCCGGTACTCCGGCGTGCCAGCGAGGAGCGACGAGCCGCGGCGCTGGATCGGCACGCCGAGCACTTCAACGGGCACCCCTATTTCGATTCGGTCGCCCTCGGCGCCCTGTCGCGCCTCGAGGTCGACGAGGCGGATCCCGAGACCATCCGCCGCTTCCGCGCCGCGATCCGCGGGCCGTTGGGTGCGCTCGGTGACCGGGTCGTCTGGGCGACCGCGGTCCCGTCGTTCGCCCTGCTGGCCGCAGTGCTGTACTGGATGGGTGTCCCCGGCGCGGTGGTGGCCTTCGTCTTCCTGGTCGCGTAC
Organism: Gemmatimonadota bacterium; assembly: GCA_018678395.1. Lineage (GTDB taxonomy): Bacteria > Gemmatimonadota > Gemmatimonadetes > Longimicrobiales > Gaopeijiaceae > Gaopeijia. The sequence continues at coordinate 9,264 of JAHHMJ010000313.1, forward strand.
AACGCCCTTCACCTCGCGATCCGGGCACAGGGCTTCGCATTGGGCTGGGAAGCGGGGACCGCCGTGGGCCCGCGCCTGCGCGGCCTGGATCTCACGGGCCGGGCGGAGCGCTTCGCGGCGCTCACCCTCGCGCTGGTCGGCGTGGTATCCGGAGTGTTACTGGCGGGTGGCCGCGGCGTCGGGGCCCTGGAGTGGCCCTGGTTCGTGGCCGCCCTCGGGGCCTTCTTCGTCGGGTACGTCGGGGGCGTGCGTCTCTGGCGTCCGACCGCCATTGTCACGGTGGGAGCCGTCGCGATTCTGCTCGCGCTCGGCTCCGCCTCCCTCCTGTCCGGGTAACGGAATTGTCGATGCACGAAGTCATAGTCGAGATCGTGAACCGCGCGGGGATGCACGCTCGACCGGCGTCCGAGTTCGTGAAGCTGGCGGGTGGCTTCACCTGCGAGGTCCGGGTCGAGAAGGACGGCCTGGAGGTCAACGGCAAGAGCATCATGGGCGTACTCATGCTCGCGGCCGAGCGGGGGAGCCAGATCACGATTCGCGCCGAGGGTGGGGACGCCGCCGCCGCGATCGAAGCGCTCAGTGCCCTGATCGCGCGCGGCTTCGAGGAGGATTAGATGTCGCAGACGCTGGACGGGTTTCCCGCCGCCGAGGGGATCGCCTGGGGCCGGGTGCGCCGGATTCCGTGGGGCGCGCCCGACGTGCCCCACGAGGTCGTGCCGGCCGAAGCGGTCGAGGACGAGGTGGCCCGCTTCGCCGATGCGCGGGTCGCCGCGCGAACCCGCCTGGAGGCCTTGAAGGCGCGCACCGAGGAGCGCCTCGGGCCGGTCGAGGCCCGCATCTTCGATCCCCAGATCCTCATGCTCGAGGACGTGACGGTCGTCGGCGGTACCGAGCGCTACATCCGGGAGACCCGCCTCACGGCCGCGCGAGCCTTCGAGTGGCGCATGCTGGAGTTGAAGGCGCAGTGGACGCGAACCGCCAATCCCATGGTGCTCGACCGCCTCAACGATCTCGAGGATCTCGAGGTGCGCATCCTGCGGCAGCTGCTCGGCGAGACGGATCCATTCGACTGGTCGAGCCACCACGGGGACGGCGACGTCGTGGTCGTCGCCAAGAACCTCACGCCGTCTCTGATCGCGCAATTCGATCCGTCCGAGGTCGCGGCTCTCGCGACCGACCAGGGAACGAGGACTTCGCACTGGGCCATTCTGGCGCGATCGCAGGGCATTCCCGCCGTGGTCGGTCTCGGCGACGTCAGTCGTCAGGTACGCGACGGCCAGGAGGTCATCGTCGACGGCCGCATCGGGCGCGTCGTCCTCGACCCCGACGACCGGGATCGACGGGTCTTCGAGGAGCGGCGCACCCGGATCCGGCAGTGGGAGGAAGAGGTCGAGGAGGTCGCGCGGCTCGAGTCCGTGACGGCCGACGGGCAGCCGGTGGCGCTGCGGGCCAACCTGGACCTCCCCGTGGAGGCGGCGAACGCCAGGCGCCACGGGGCCGAGGGCGTGGGCCTCTTCCGCACCGAGTTCCTGGTCGTGGGGCGGAACGCCATGCCCGGCGAGGAGGAGCAGTACGAAGCCTATCGGCAGGTCGCCGAGGCGTTCGACGGCGACTCCGTCTGCATCCGCCTGTTCGACCTGGGCGGCGACAAGTTCCCCTCGTTCCTGCACCTGCCGCCGCAACAGAATCCGTTCCTGGGCTGGCGAGCGGTCCGTGTGCTGCTCGACGAACCCGAGCTCTTCCGGGTCCAGTTGCGCGCCGTCCTGCGGGCGACCGCCCACGGTGACGTGCGCATCATGGTGCCGCTCGTCAACGACGTCGAAGAGGTCCAGAGCGTCCGCTCGCTCCTCGAGGAGGAGGAGGACCGGCTGCGCGAAGAAGGGATTCGCTTCAATCGAGGATACAAGCTGGGCGTCATGGTCGAGACGCCGGCCGCGGCGCTCGATGCGGCCGAGCTGGCGCGCCACGCCGACTTCTTCTCGATCGGCACCAACGACCTCGTGCAGTACACGCTCGCCGTCGATCGCACCAACGCCCGGTTGGCGCGCCTCTTCAACCCGTTCCACCCGTCGGTGGTGCGGCAGCTGCACTCGGTCTCGCGCGTGGCGCGGGCGGCGGGCATCGAGGTGAGCGTCTGTGGCGAGATGGCGGCGACCGCACTCGGGGCGTTCCTCTGCCTCGGGCTCGACATCACGGCCCTGTCGGTGGCGTGGCCCGCACTCCCGGAGCTCAAGAAGGTGCTGCGCGAAGTGCGGATCGAAGATGCCCGTCAGGCTGCCCGGAAGGCGCTTGCCGCGGCCACGTCCAACGACGTGCTGGAGGCGCTCGCCGAGGGCATCGGAGACACCGTCGACCTGTCGGCCTACGTCGGTCGCTGGAACCTCTCGCTGCGCGGTTGAGGGCGCTTGTCGCTCTTCGAGGCCGCGGGTAGCTTCCGGGGCCTCACTCGTTTCGTCCTCTCCCCAACCTTCGTCCTGCAAGCGCCATGCGTCTTTTCACCTCCGAATCGGTCTCCGAGGGCCACCCCGACAAGATCGCCGACCAGATTTCCGATGCGGTGCTGGACGCGATGCTCGCCGACGACCCGAATTCACGGGTCGCCTGCGAGACGCTGGTGACGACCGGAATGGCGTTGCTGGCCGGCGAGATCACCACGGCGACCTGGGTGGATCTGCCCGGCGTGGTGCGGGACACGCTTCGCTCGATCGGCTACACGTCCTCGGAGTACGGCATCGACTCGCACACCTGCGCGGTCATCTCGACGCTCGACAAGCAGTCCCCGAACATCGCACAGGGCGTGGACACCGGCGGGGCGGGGGATCAGGGCATGATGTTCGGGTACGCCTGCGACGAGACGCCCGAACTCATGCCGGCCCCGCTCATGTTCGCGCACCAGATCGTCCGTCGACTGGCGGACCTTCGCCACGCCGGTGAGGTGCCCTGGCTGCGCCCCGACGGCAAGGCGCAGGTGACGATGGAATATGACGCCGACGATCGTCCGGTCCGGGTGCACACCGTGGTCGTGAGCACGCAGCACGACCCGGACGTGTCGCAGGCGACGATCCACGACGAGGTTCGGCGGCACGTGATCGCTCCGGTGATGCCCGACGAACTCTACGACCCGGACCACTGCATCTTCCACATCAATCCGACGGGGATGTTCGAGATCGGGGGTCCCCACGGGGACGCCGGCCTCACCGGTCGGAAGATCATCGTCGACACCTATGGCGGCGCGGGACGCCACGGTGGGGGTGCATTCTCGGGTAAGGACTGCACGAAGGTCGATCGCTCGGCGGCCTATGCGTCGCGCTGGGCGGCCAAGACGGTGGTCGCCGCCGGGGCCGCGCGTCGGTGCGAGATCCAGCTCGCCTACGCCATCGGCGTGGCCGAGCCGGTGTCGATCCACGTCGACACCTTCGGCACCGGCGTGATGCCCGACAGCGAGATCGAGGCCGCCGTCCGGAAGGTGTTCCGGTTCGCGCCGCGCGCCATCGCCGAGGCCTTGCGCCTGCGCGACCCGATCTTCCGTCCCACGGCGGCGGGTGGACACTTCGGGCGGACGCCGGAGACGGTCGAGGTGTTCGGGCGGTCCGTCCGCCTCTTCCCATGGGAGGCGACCGATCGGGTCTCCGACCTGAAGTCCGCCCTCGGCCTCTAGCCGGTGGCCCCGGGCCCGGTGGTGGCGTGATGCTCGTCGAGGTCGAAGTGCAGAGTCTCGGACTGGATCGGTCCACGCGGAGTCCCGTGGTGATCCTGCGCGAGCGCGGGGGAGACCGGGTGCTCCCGATCTGGATCGGGCCGGCCGAAGCCAGCGCCATCGCCATGCACATGGCGAAGGTCGAGTTCCCGCGTCCGCTGACGCACGACCTGATCGTGACGCTCGTGAAGGGCCTCGATGCGGTGGTGCGGCGGGTGGAGATCCCGCGGGTTCAGGAGGGGACCTATCATGCGGCGCTCGTGCTGGAGCGAGCCGATGGGACCGTCACCGTGGACGCGCGCCCTTCGGATTCGATCGCCATCGCACTGCGGACTCGAGCGGCGATCGTGGTCGGGGACGATCTGCTGCGGCGCATCGACCTCGATGTCGACGAGAGCGAGTCCGTAGCCGATCCGGGGAGCGTGCAGGGGTGGACGGACGAGGTCGACGTCTCCGGGGGGCCCGATGACACGCCCCTCGGTCCGAGCGAGCTCGCCGACTACCTGCGTAAGCTCGATCCCGAGGACTTCGGCCGCTTCACGCCGTGAGTCGAGGGCCCCGTCTCACGGCCCTCCTCGCCGGGGCCCTCCTCGCCGGGGTCGTCCTCGCCGGGGTCGCACTCGCTGCGGGCCCTCTGGCGGGCCAGCAGGAGGCGCGCCCCGAGCTCCGTGGGGAGGTCACGCGAGGCGGTGAGATCATGCCCGGCGCCGAGATCGTCCTCCACCGGGTTTCCGCGACGCAGGCCGGCGAGATCGACACGGTTCAGGCCGACGCCGCGGGCCGCTTCCTGTTCTCGCTTCCCTCGGTCCCCCGTGAGGACCAGGAAGGCGACGTGTACTTCGCCTCGATCCGGCACGACGGCATTCTCTACTTCGGCCGCGCCGTGAGCCGGGCCGTGCAGCTCGACAGCGTGTACGCCATCCGGGCGTACGACACCCTGGTGGCGCCACCCGCCGGCACTGCCCTTCCGGTCGGGGTCCGCTATCTCATCGCCGAGGACGGGGCGGAGGGCTGGCAGATCACCGACCTCTTCGAGATCGCGCACGAGGGCGACCGGACGTGGGTCGCCGCACCGGGAGGCATCACCTGGAGCCATCCGCTCCCGGCGGCCGCCCGCGACCCGCAGGTCGGAGGCGGCGACGTATCTCGCGACGCCGCCGTGGTCGAAGATGGCGTCCTGCTCCTGTCGGGCCCCATCTCTCCCGGAGCCCGCCAGTTCATTCTGCGCTATCGCGTCGACTCGCTCGACGGCCTCGACGTGCCGCTCGCGCCCGGAACGCGCGTGGCCGAGCTGCTGGTGCGGGAGCCCGCCCCCGACCTCGAGGTCGAGGGTCTCCCGGGCGTGGAGACGGTCGAGATGCAGCCGGGGGTGACGTTCCGGCGCTATGCGGCCGAGCCGCCCCAGGTCGATCGCATCCGGGTCACGG
>JAHHMJ010000605.1 GCA_018678395.1 Gemmatimonadota bacterium
TCTCGCGGGTGGTGCCCGACGCACCCTCCTGAATCCGCACCTTGAGCAGTTCCCGCGTGTGGAACGCCTCGGAGAGGCTCTGCGTGGTCGCCTCGGTGACGCCCGCCGACCCGATGTGCACCACGGGCTTGAGGGAGTGGGCCCGAGAGCGGAGGAAGGCACGCTGCCGTGAGGTGAGGTGCATCAGGATTCGGGGGGGTCGGTGAGTTCGAGGGCACGCCAGCAGTACCAGGCCGCGGCGCTCCGATGGGGACTGAGGTGCTCCGCGCCTTCGGAGAGAGCGCGCGCGTCCGGCCGCTCGTCGAGGCCGTGGATGCGCGCCCACCCGCTGCGCACGCCGAGGTCGCCGGCCGGCCATACGTCGGGCCGGCCCAGCCGGAACATGAGGAACATGCGGGCGGTCCACTGCCCGACACCCCAGACCTGACTGAGACGCTCGACGATCGCATCGTCGGTGAGCTCGGCCAACTCCGCGAGATCGAGGCGCAGTTCTCCACCCTCGACCCGGCCGGCGAGATCCGACACCGCCCGCAGTTTGGCCCGCGAGAGCCCGGCCGCCCGCAGCGCGTCCGGATCGGCCTGCAGGATCGTCGCCGGGCTCACATGCTCGTCGAGCACCGCGCACACCCGGCCGTGGATGGTGGCGGCCGCGGCCCCGGCCAGTTGCTGGTAGACGATCGAGCGCACGAGGTACTCGAAGGGTGGCTCGTCGGAGAGCGTGTAGTCGATGGGCCCGATGCGATCGACCCACGGGCCGAATGCCGGCTGGGTGGCGAGCCAGGCCGAGCCCTCGGCCCACAGTCCGCCACCACCGACCGCCCGGGTCATGCGGCGCTCGCTCTCGTCAGACCCCGGTGGCCCGCGATCACGCGGCGGGCCGCGCCATCCAGATCAGTCCCGCGAGCACGACCAGCTGGATGCCGATGAAGGGGATCGCGCCCGCGTAGATCCGCGTGGTCTGGATCGACTTCGGCGTGACGCCGCGTAGGTAGAAGAGCGAGAACCCGAAGGGCGGGGTCAGGAACGACGTCTGGAGATTCACCGCCAGGATGATCCCGAGCCAGGTCAGATCCAGTCCCAACTGCTGAGCGGGCAGAAGCAGAAGCGGCACGATGATGAAGGCGATCTCGAAGAAGTCGATGAAGAACCCGAGGATGAAGACGATCACGTTGACCGCCAGCAGGAAGCCCAGCCAGCCGCCGGGCAGGCCCACCAGCGTATCGGCGATCCAGAGGTCCCCGTCCAGGCCCCGGAAGACCAGCGCGAAGGCGGTCGACCCGATCAGGAGGAAGACCACCATGATGGTCAGACGGCTCGTCTCCTCCATCGCGGCTTCGAGGGTCGCCCGCCCCAGGCTGCGATTCAGCGCCGCCAGGATCATGGCCCCCACCGCGCCCAGAGCACCGGCCTCGGTCGGCGTCGCCACGCCTGCGAAGATGCTGCCCAGGACCACGACGATGAGCGCCAGCGGCGGCACGAGCGTCTTGGCGACGCGCACGGCCAGTTCGCCCATCGATCCGGCCCGCTGGTCGGCAGGCAGCGCCGGAGCCCAATCCGGCTTCAGCCAGGCCACGATCATCGTGTACAGGGCGTACGCGCCCGTCAGAATCAGCCCCGGGATCAGGGCACGTCGAAAGAGCTCGCCGACGCTGACCCCCATCTGGTCGCCGAGTACGATGAGAACGATCGACGGCGGGATGATCTGACCCAGGGTCCCCGACGCCGCGATCACGCCGCACGAGAACGACGGCTTGTAGCCGTTGCGCAGCATCACGGGGAGCGAGATCAGACCCATGGCGGTCACCGACGCGCCCACGACTCCCGTCGCGGCCGCGAGTAGCGCACCGACGAAGATCACGCCAAGGGCGAGTCCGCCGCGGAACCGCCCGAAGAGCACGCCGATCGTCTCGAGCAGATCCTCGGCGAGACGCGATTTCTCGAGCACCGTTCCCATGAAAATGAAGAACGGGATCGCGAGCAGCGTCGGGTTCGACATGGTGCCGAAGGTCCGCTCCGGCATCGCGTTCAGCAGAATCATGTCGAAATCGCCCACCGCCGTCGCGATCACTGCGAACAGCAGCGCTGTCCCCGCGAGGGCGAAGGCGACCGGGAAGCCCGTGAAGATGAAGGCCAGCACCCCTCCGAACATGAGAGGTCCCCAGACCGCCCCCATCAGACGTGCCCCTCGTGCGGAATGGGCTCGGCCTCACCCGACGTGGGGTCGCGGATCACCTCGATCTGCCGCACGAGGTGCGCCAGTCCCTGGAGGGCGAGCAGGAAGAACGAGACCAGCACCACCGCCTTGATGGGATACCGCGACAGTCCCCCCGGATCCGGCGAGGTCTCACGGACCGCCCAGGACGCCGCGACGACCGGCCAGGACACCTTGAGCATCAGAATCGAGAACGGCAGCAGGAACAGAAGTGTCCCCACGAGATCGATCCAGGCCCGGGTGCGGCGCGTCAAGCGCTGGTAGAGCACGTCCACGCGCACGTGAACGTCCTTGCGCAGCCCGTACGCGGCCCCCAGCAGGAAGATCAGCGAGAACAGGTACCACTGCAGCTCGTTGAGCGCGTTCGAGCTGAGCGGCACGCCCGCGAACCGGGTGAGGTAGCGGGCCAGCGCGTTGTAGGCGCCGATCAGGACCATGGCGAGAGCCAACCAACGCAGCACCACACCGATGCGGTCGTTGAGGCTCTCGACGCCGTTGGCGAAGCGGGTAAGTGCAGACATCCGGAGAGAATGCGCGTGCGAGACGCCGGACGCAATCGAGAAGGGTGAGATGTGCAGTGGCCCGTGAGCCCCACCCGGCAGGTCCTACGCAATCGTGTTCAGAACCACCTCACGACGAACCTCGAGGAGAGCCCGATGAAAACCCGAATCCTGGTCGCCGCACTGGCAGCCCTCACCGTCCCAGGGCTCGCCGCACCCGGCCCCGTCGCCGCCCAGGCAGACCGGCTCGCGCGAGTGGGCGAGCACCAACTGGGATCGAAAAGCGCGACCCTCGCCTGCCCCGGGGGATCGGTGCTCGTGGGACTACAGATCCGAGCGGGCACCTACGTCGATGGCTTTCAGCTTCGGTGCGCAGAGCCGTCGCGAAGCGGCCTGGGACGTCACTTCGAAGGCCCGCGCCTGTTCGGCTTGAACCTCGCGGGAGGCCTTCCGGGGATATCGAGCCGCACGGCAACGGCGGTGTGCCCGCGGAACCACGTCCTGGCAGGCATCAAGGCGCGGGCAGGCGACTGGGTGGACCGCATCATGTCGATCCGCTGCATCGAGTACCGCCGGACGAGCGTCACCTACCGCGACGTCGGCATGGGGGGGACCGGCGGCAGGGTCCACCGCGCCTACTGCCAGCCCGGCGATGCAGTCACCGAAATGCGCGTGCAAACGGGCGGCTGGATGAACTACTTCACCCTCACCTGCTCGCCTCAGGCCACCCAGGACCGCGAGTAACCCCACCCCTGCTCAGAGGTAGCCGCCGTCCACCGGAATCACCGCTCCGGTGATGTGCCGCGCCGCCTCGGAGCAGAGGAAGACCACCACGTTGGCCACATCCGTGGGGTCTCCGAGGCGGCCCAGGGCACTCCGGTCGCGGGCGCGGTCGAGCAGCTCGGCGGGCACCCGATCGGTCAGCGAGTGGGTGCGGATGTAGCCCGGCGCCACCGCGTTGACGTTGATGTTGTGCGAGCCGAGCTCGAGCGCCGCGGCCCGCGTCAGCCCGATCAGGCCGGCCTTGCTCGCGCCGTAGTTGGCGAGGCCGAATTCGGGGCGCTCGGCGTGCACCGACGTGATGTTGACGATCTTGCCCCACTCCTGCGCACGCAGGTGGGAGGCCGTGGCCCGGATCACGTGGAAGGCCCCATCCAGGTTGGTGCGGACTACGGCTTCCCACTCGTGGTCGGACATGTGCCACAACGCGCGGTCGAGCCCGATGCCGGCGTTGTTCACCACGATGTGGAGGCCACCGAGCTCTTCCATCACCTGGCTCACGAAGGCCCGCACGTCACCGGGCTCCCGGACGTCGCAAGGCTCGGCGACGACCCTCACCTCCATCTGGCGAAGGTGCCGCGCGGTCTCCTGCGCCTGCGTTCGAGACCGGCCACCGTCGTCGAGAAAGGTGAAACCGATGTGACATCCCGCCGCGGCGAGTTCGGTCGCGATGGCGCGGCCGATTCCCCGGGACCCACCGGTCACCAGGGCGACCCGTCCACGGACGTTGGACGTCCGGCGGGCCGGCTGCGGTAACGTCTCGGGGACGGCCGTCTCTTCCAGCAGCTGCTCGAGCG
>JAHHMJ010000645.1 GCA_018678395.1 Gemmatimonadota bacterium
CGAGAGCGCGCATGGGGACTCCGAACGTAGTGAATGAGCGGGCTGAGTCTGCCGGCGCGGGTCCAGGCCCCGCAAGCCTCTACGTTCGAGTGAATCCCGCGCCCCCATTCGCGTATCCCGGCGCCCATCCCGGGGATTGACGAATCAATATTGGTTGATGTAATATCCGCGCATGTCTTCGACGACCCAGACCGAGACGCTCCTCCGGCGCTTCCAGGCCGTGGCCGAAGAGACGCGCTTCGAGATCGTGCGGCGGCTCTCGGCCGGCGAGCGATGCGTGTGCGATCTCCAGGCGGAGCTGGATGCCGCTCAGTCGCGCCTGTCGTTCCATCTCAAGAAGCTCAAGGATGCCGGCGTGGTCACCGACCGGCGGGAGGGACGGTGGGTCTACTACGCGCTCGTCCCGGGGGCCCTCGAAGAGATGCGGGTCTTCCTGGGCGAGGTGAAGCCGGCGGTCGAATGGGTGACGGCGGCCGCCTGCGGAGACGCATGCTGTGACTGAGTCGGCGAGGGCGTCCTGTGGACGGCCTTTCCTTTTTCCCTCATATATCAACAACGGTTGATGCAGAGAGGGGTGATGAGTGTTCGTGAGACGGTACGCGCGAAGTACGGTGAGGGGGCGCGGCGCGCCGCCGAAGGGGGGCGGGCGACGTGCTGCGGACCCGAGGGATCGTGCGGATCGGGTGATCCGATCACCAGCGACCTCTACGATGCCGGCACGGAGGCGTCCCTCCCTGGCGGGGCGGTTCTCGCATCGCTGGGCTGCGGGAATCCGACGGCGCTCGCTGAACTGAACGAGGGGGACGTAGTCCTCGATCTGGGGAGCGGCGGCGGCATCGACGTCCTGCTCAGCGCCCGGCGCGTGGGGCCGACCGGCCGCGCCTACGGTCTGGACATGACCGACGACATGCTCGAACTGGCCCGGCGCAACGCCAGGGAAGCGGGGGCCGAGAACGTCGAGTTTCTCCGGGGCCACATCGAACACATACCGCTGCCCGACGAGAGCGTGGACGTCATCATCAGCAACTGCGTCATCAACCTGTCGGGCGACAAGAGCCGGGTCACTCGAGAGGCGTTCCGCGTCCTGAAGCCTGGTGGGCGCTTCGCCGTCTCCGACGTCGTGGTCCGCGGTGCGATTCCGGATGCGGTTCGCCAGAGCCTCGAAGCGTGGGTCGGATGCGTGGCGGGCGCCCTCGAGGAGCGCGAGTTCGAAGCCCTCCTGTCGGAGGCCGGCTTCATCGACGTGTCGGTGGAGCCGACCCGCATCTACCGCCCCGAGGAGGCACGCGACATTCTGGAGGCTCACGGCCTCGATCCGGAGGCCGTTGCGGCCGACGTGGAGGGACGATTGATGGCGGCGTTCGTACGGGCAACCAAGCCGGAACCGGCTGCCGAGGCCGCCTGTCGTGGAAGTGACTGCTGTGCGTGACACGGTGCAGACACGCCGTGCCGTACCCGCTGACCTGGTGGTCGCGTTGGGACTCCTGGAAGCCGTGGGATTGCCGGGTGCGGGCGTCCGGGAGGCCTTCGATCACTTCCGCGTCGGCGAGCAGAATGGACGGGTGGTCGCGGTGGCCGGGCTGGAGGTGTGCGGGCGTGACGGCATCCTGCGCTCTGTCGCGGTCCACCCCGACCACCGGAACCGCGATTGGGGCGCGCGGCTCACCCGGGAGGTCATCGACGCGGCGCGCCATGCGGGTGTGCGGCGTCTATACCTGCTCACGACCACGGCCGCGGCGTGGTTCCCACGGTTCGGCTTTCGCACCACCGAGCGGGACGCCGCGCCCCCGGAGGTGCTCGACAGCATCGAGTTCCGGGAGGTCTGTCCTGACTCCGCGATCGCGATGGTACTCGACCTCCACCTCGCCCCCACTCCCGATTCCACTGCCCCCTCTGTGGAGACCCACTCGTGAAGACGGCCCTCGTCAGCGACATCCACGGCAACCTGCCGGCCCTCGAGGCCGTGCTGGCCGACATCGCCGCCCGCGACGACCTGGGCGCGCTCTATCACCTGGGCGATCTGGTCGGCTACGCGCCGTGGCCCAACGAGGTCGTCGCGCGTCTGCGCCAGGACGAAATTCCGGGAGTTGCGGGCAACTACGATTCCACGACGGCGACCGGATACGAGCACTGCGGCTGCCGGTACGAAGATCCTCGACAGGAGGCGCTGAGTCACGAGAGCTACGCATGGACGCGCGAGCACGTGACGGAGGACACCCGTCGGTGGCTCGGGTCGCTCCCCTTCCGCATCGATGTCCGGCCTCTCGGCGGCCACACGGCGGGGCCGCGGCTCGTTCTCGTGCATGGGAACCCGGTGTTGAACACCGTCTACTGGACCGAGGATCGTTCCGACGCCTTCTGCCTCAAGATGGCGTCGCACCTCGGTGCGAAAGCGGGGGACGCGGTCGCTTTCGGACACACCCACAAGCCGTGGCACCGGGAGATCGGGGGCATCCACTTCGTGAATACCGGCTCCGTGGGGCGACCC
>JAHHMJ010000097.1 GCA_018678395.1 Gemmatimonadota bacterium
CGCTCGAGACGCTCATCGGGGGCGTGCAGACGCCGCCCTTCCGGAAGTTGGGCGTCTTCGAGGTCGACACCTTCGTGCCTCCCGGCCAACGCATGAAGCTCGCGCTGCGGCTGAACGGACTCGTCGCCTCACCCTCGTTCGCCGCCTGGCGCTCGGGCGACCCGCTCGACATCGACCGGCTGCTGTGGGCCCCGGACGGCCGGCCCCGCGCGAGCGTGATCCAGCTCGCCCACCTCTCGGAGCCCGAGCGGATCTTCGTCGTGACCCTGCTGTTGTCGAGGGCGATCACCTGGATGCGGCGCCAGCCGGGCACCTCGGATCTGCGGGCGATGATCTACATCGACGAACTTTTCGGCTTCGCGCCGCCGACCGCGAATCCTCCGTCGAAGACCCCACTGCTGACGCTCTTCAAGCAGGCTCGGGCGCACGGTCTCGGGGTGGTGGTCTCCACCCAGAACCCCGTGGACATGGACTACAAGCTCATGTCGAACGCCGGCACCTGGATGATGGGGCGGCTGCAGACCGAGCGAGACAAGGCCCGCGTCATCGAGGCGCTGCGGTCGGCGGACGGCAGCGTCGACGTACGGGCTTGGGACGCACGCCTGGGAGGCCTGGGTAAACGCCAGTTCGTACTCAAGCGCACCCGGAGCCCCGACCCGGAGCTGTTCACCACCCGGTGGGCGATGTCGTACCTGCGGGGACCCGTAACCCGGGCGGAGCTGGACTTGCTGCCCCCGGAGACAATCGCCCCGGAGGCGGACTCGCCAGAAGCCGCGCAGGGTGGCGCGACGGACGGGGCCGCCGTTCGCGGTGCCGCGGATCCGGTAAGCCCCACTTCGGCACGCCACGCGGCACCTCCCGCGAGCCCCCACCCGGGCTCGGGCGCCGGGGCGGCGCCGGCCGCGGCGTTGCCGCTGGCCGACGACGAGTCCCCGCTCATGCCGAAGATCGCCGATGGCGTGCGGGTGACCTGGCTCGACCCCGCGGCTCCGTGGGCGGCGAAGCTCGGACTCGGGGCGGGCGCACGACTCGAGGCAGGCCTCGCCGGACGCGTGCGCATGCTCTTCGACGAGACGAAGGCCGATCTGCGTCACGAGATCGAGTGGGAGATGGTGTTCGCCCCGCCGCTGGCGGAGAGCGTTCAGGCGACGGCCGCCTCTCCGGTGGACTTCGACGAGCGGGACTTCCGCGACAGCGCCCCAGCCGGTGTTCGCTACGTGATCCCGGCAGCGCCCCTCGACAAGAAGTCCTTTCTGAACGCTGTCGAACGCGCCCTGGCCGACCGATTGCACGCGACACTCGAGCTCAAGCTGCGCCACAATCCGACCCTCAAGCTGTACTCCCGGGTCGGTGAGTCCGAGGCCGACTTCAGGACCCGTTGCGAGGCGGCCGCCGAGGACGCCGCCGACGCCGACGCCGCGAAGCTCAGAGACCGCTATGAGAAGAAGCTCGACACGGCGCGCGACCAGGTGGAGCGTGCCGAGCGCCGCCTGCGCGAACTCGACGTCGACGTCTCGTCCCGGCGGCAGCAGGAGCTGGTCTCGGGAGCCGGCGCCCTCATCGGTGCCTTCCTCGGCGGACGACGGAGCACCCGGTCGCTGTCGTCGATCGCCTCGCGCCGCTCGCAGACCCGCCGAACCGAAGAACGACGCCGAAGCGCCGAGGAGAAGCTCACGGCCGAACAGGAAGACGTCGTCGAGCTGGAGCAGGAGCTCGCCGAGGACCTCCAGGCCATCTGGGACCGCTGGCAAACGGCGGCCGGAGAGATCGAGATCGTCGAGGTCGGGCTCGAGAAGAACGACATCGACGTGTCGGACCTGCACGTGTTCTGGGCGGCCCGGACGGAGTGAGGGAGGCTCCCCGAGGACGATTGGAGGTTGCCCGCACGTCACCGGGCGCCAACGATGTGACTGCCACGGCCCGAGCCCGAGGACCGGCGCTCCGCCTCTGCGGAACCCGAACCGTGAACCGATGCCAAGGAGGATGACGATGACCGATGTGCCCACCGGACACGCGTTGTGGTACGACCTCATGACCACCGACCTCGAAGGAGCCACGGCGTTCTACGGGTCGGTCGCCGGATGGACCATCACCCCCTTCGAGGGCGCTCCCCAGCCGTACGACATGTTCACGGCCCCGTCCGGTCCGATCGGGGGGCTGATGAAGCTGCCCGATGAAGCCGTGGCCGGGGGCGCCCCCCCGCACTGGTTGGCGTACTTCGCCACACCCGACGTGGACGCCTCCATCGCCCGGGCCCAGGAGCTCGGAGCCACCGTGTCGATGCCCGCCATGAGCATGCCGGAGGTGGGTCGCTTCGGCGTCCTGACGGATCCGGCCGGAGCGGTCTTCGCGCTGTTCACGCCCGCCCGCCCGGAGCCCGCCCCGACCGAACGGGCCGGTCCGGGCCAGATCTCGTGGCACGAACTCATGACCGAGGACTACGCGAAGGCCTTCGACTTCTACCACGAGATTCTCGGGTGGGAGAAGACGACTGCGATGAACATGGGACCGGCGGGGACCTACCAGCTCTTCAAGCGCGCGGGCGCCGAGGGCGACATGGGCGGTATGATGAACCGCCCGCCCGAGATGCCGGTCTCGACGTGGATGTACTACATCAACGTGGCCGATCTGGACGCGGCGGTCGGCCGGGTCGCGGAGGGGGGCGGGCAGGTGCTGCACGGTCCCATGGAGGTCCCGGGTGGCGACCGGGTGTGCGTGTGTCAGGATCCGCAGGGTGGGATCTTCGCGTTGCACACCTACGTGGACGGCGGAGGGATCGGCGCCTAGGGGTGCTCTCTCGGGGCGCGGGACGCGAGGTTGCGCGAACCCGCCCCCCCGTGGAGCTTCGAAGGCCATGACTTCCTCCGACGAACGCAACGAGCCCCCCGCCGACGGCACGTCGGCCGAGGCTTCGCCGGATCCGGCCGCTTCCCGCGCCCGGTTCATCCGCACGCTCGTGCGCGTTCTCTCGGTGCAGGTCGTGGCGCTCGCCCTGCTCTGGATCCTCCAGGCTCGATACCACGGCTGATGCATCCGATCAACTGGCTGATCGTCGTCGGCTACATCGGCTACGTCCTCGTGGACGGCGTCCGAAGGTCCAAGGGCACCGACAAGATCGAGGGCTATTTCCTGGCCAACCGTTCGCTGCCCTGGTGGGCGTTGGGCCTCTCGGTCATGGCCACCCAGTTGTCTGCCGTCACGATGATCGGAACCACCGGTCAGGGCGCGACGGACGGACTCCGCTTCGTGCAGTTCTACTTCGGACTGCCGCTCGCGATGATCATTCTCGGGGTGACCCTCGTGCCGTTCCTGCACGGCGCGAAGGTCTACACCGCCTACGAGTACCTCGAGCGCCGCTTCGGCCCGGGAACGCGCTCGGCGACGAGCTTTCTCTTCCTGCTGTCGCGCGGCATGTCGGTGGGGACGATCCTCGCCGCCCCCGGCGTGGTCTTCTCGGCCATCTTCGGCTGGCCGCTGATATGGTCGGTCGCGCTGATCGGCGTGCCCACCGTGGCGTATACCATGCTGGGCGGCATTCAGGCGGTGACGTGGGCCGACGTGAAGCAGATGATCCTCATCATTCTGGCGCTGCTGGGGATCCTGTTCGTGCTCTTCGCCCAGATGCCGGTCAGCCCGGACGAGGCGCTGCGCATCGCGGGGTCCACCGGCCGCCTGAAGGTGTTCGACTTCTCGTTCACGCTGACCGAGCAGTACACCTTCTGGTCGGGGATCCTGGGCGGGACCTTCCTGATGCTGTCCTACTTCGGCACCGACCAGAGTCAGGTGCAGCGCTATCTTGCGGCGAAGAACGTCGACGAGGCGCGCAGCTCGCTGATGATCAGCGCCTACTGGAAGATCCCGCTGCAGGGCCTGGTGCTCCTGGTCGGCGTTCTGGTGTTCGTCTACTACCTCTTCGTCGCGCCGCCACTGCTGTTCAACCCGGACCACGAAGCCCAGGTGCGGTCGGCCGACCCCGCGGCCTACGGGGCGTTGGAGACGCGCTTCGACCAGGCCTTCACCGAACGGGAGGCCGTCGCGCTCGAGGTGGCGGACCTGCGATCGGCTGGAGACGTCGCGGCGGCGGACGCCGCGATGGAGCGCTTCCTCACCCAGGAAGCCGAGGTTCAGGAGATCCGGGGAGAGGCGCTGGCCATGGCCGAAGAGGTCACGGGCCAGTCGAGCCGGGACGTGAACTACATCATTCCCCGATTCGCACTGAATGAACTGCCCATCGGCCTGTCGGGGATCTTCATCGCCGCCATCATGGCCGCCGCGATGTCATCGATCTCGTCCGAACTGAACTCGTTGTCGACCACGACCATCATCGACTTCTACCGGCGCTGGGTACGGCCCGAAGCTTCGGACACCCACTACCTGAACGTCTCGAAGATCGCCACGCTGTTCTGGGGGGCCTTCGCCTGCGTGGTGGCCACATTTGCGGCCACACTCGGGTCTCTGATCGAGGTCGTGAACCGCTTCGGGTCGTTCTTCTACGGCTCGATTCTCGGTGTCTTCCTGCTGGCGATGGTGCCGCGCACGAACGGTTGGGGCGCCGGCATCGGCCTGGTCAGCGGCATGGGCTCCGTGGCGTACTTCACCTTCTTCCAGCCCCAGATCGCATTCCTGTGGCACAACGTGATCGGTGCGGTCGTGGTGCTCGTCGTGGGTACTACGGTGAGTGCGCTCACCGGAGGAAGCGAGGCGGCGGGGGCGTAGGGGCGACCGAAAGGCGACGGGGAATGGCTTGTCTGCCGGCGCGGGGCGCGGAACTATCGAAGCCCCGTCCACTCGCCTTCGAGGACCGCTGCCATGCCCGCCGTCGACCTGAAGCACGGGATGTTCGCCTGGACCGACCTGATCGCCCACGATCTGGCTGCGGACAGGGCATTCTACGGCGACCTCTTCGGATGGCGGGCCGAAGCCCTACCGAATCATACCGCGTCGGCATACACGCTCTTCACTGTCGGTGGCGAGCGGGTCGCGGGCCTCACACCCATGTCCGAAGGGATGAAGGCACAGGGCGTGCCCCCCATCTGGGTCTCGTACATCCTGGTCGACGACGTCGATGCGGTGGCCGAACGTGTGGAGCGGTACGGCGGAGTCGTGCGCCTGGACCCCATGGACGTCGTCGATTCGGGCCGGATGGCGATGATCCAGGATCCCTCGGGAGGATCGGTGGCCCTCTGGCAGGCGGGGACGCACCGGGGCGCCGAGCGATTCAACGATCCCGGATGCATGACCTGGAACGAGCTGATGACGCGAGATCCGCTCGCGGCCCGCGCGTTCTATTCGGCGTTGCTCGGGTGGACCTTCGAAGAGGCCGATCTCGGTCCCCGAGGCACCTACCATCTCTGCCGGATCGGGGATCGCCCGAACGGCGGCATCATGGCATTCCCGTCGGAAGTGCCCGCCGATGTGCCCCCCTACTGGAACGTGTATTTCGCCGTCGAGGACGTGTCTGATTCCTGCGCGAAGGCCGAGAGTCTCGGGGCGACCGTAGTCGTCCCGCCGACGACGATCCCCATGGGCACGTTCGCCCTGGTCGCGGATCCCCGCGGCGCCCACTTCACGCTCTGGCGCGAGGGCTGATCGCCGACGCTCCCATCACCGAATCGGGGCGCCGAGATACGAAACCGGCCCGGGCCGCTCCACGCGACCCGGGCCGGGATCCAGCGGGCCGGGGCCCGCTCAGTTGCCGCCGCTACCCGGAGCAGCGGGGGCCGGGGCGGGAGGCACCGGCTTCGCGGGCGAGTCCCTCATTCCCGCGAGCAGCTCCTCGAGGGCCTCGAGTGCGGCCTCCTGATCGTCCCCGAACCGCAGTTCGTCGCCCTTCAGGCGGATGCCCTCGGCCTCGATGCGCAACTCGTCGGCACGAAGCCGCATCTCGTCGGCCTCGAGCCGGATCCCGTCGACCTCGGCGCGCGCGGCGTCGAGCTGTGCACCGATCTCCTCGGTCCATTCGGCCGTCCGCACGACGGCGATGGAGGACGCGGTCACGCACGGGGCGTCCGCGGCACCGGCCTGCGCGGAGTAACTGCGGGTCGTGACCGTCGCCTCGCCGTCTTCGCCGTGGAGTCGCACGAAGATCCGAGGTGCTTCCACGGACACACAATGGCGGGTGACCACCCGATATTCCGCGTCCGCGCCGCCCGCCATCACCCCGGCGGTAACCGCCGCTGCTGCGAGCGCTCCGCCCGCGATGCACGCGAGGGCCACCACATCCGTTCCGATCCGACCCATGTCTCCCCCCCTCGACCTCGGGGCTGACGCCCCGCCTGAAGTGCTCCCGACGACGACCCCCGCCGTCGGACCAGCCCGCTTCGATCCCTGCATTCAGGTTCGATGCATCCGACCCGAAAAGGGTTTCCCGAAGCCTTTGGACCCGTCTTCTTCGCCTCCGATCACTACCGCCAGTCCGCGGCCTTCAGCGACACCAGGTTCGCGAACAACCGGTAGGCGCCGGGCACACCCGCCGGGAACTGCCGGAAGAACGAGATCCCGGTGTAGATGTACAGACCCTCGCCCACCGGCGCCACGAGAAGCGCACCCTCGGCCGGCTCCTCGCCCGGATCGGTGAACGCGATCTGCGGCTCGAACGCCTCGTCCCAACTCGCGAGGAAGTAGAGACCCCGCTCCTGCACCCATCCCTCGAAGTCGTCGGCGCCGAGGGTGTTCGGACCCCGGACCAACGGGGACTCCGGATCGATGAAACGCACCGGCGACCCCTCGTCGGTCACGCGCGGAGCGGCTCTCTGCCCCGGCACGCTCATGCTCACCTCGTAGGGAGCGAATCCTCCCGCCGGATATTCGAACTTGTTGTACTGGACGACGACGGTGCCGCCGGCGCGGGCGAAGTCGAGGACGGCCTCGTTCACGGCGGCCACGTCGGGCCGGGTTTCGTAGACACGGATGCCCAGCACGAGCGCGTCGTAGCCGCTGAAGTCCCCCGCCTGAACCTGCTCGGGGGTCACGATCTCGACGTCGACGCCCATCTGACGAAGCGCGAGGGCTCCATCGTCGCCCGACCCCATCACGTAGCCGACGCGCAGTCCCTCGGCCACCCGGACGGGGACCACGGTCACCCGCGTTTCGGCCGGGTCGAAGTACGCCGTCCGCTCGATGTGCGGATACTCGATGAGAGAATAGCCTTCGTCGTAGCGGCGTCCGTCGTCGAGCGTGGCGACGGCTCGGAAGGTATGGCGCCCCTCTCCCGCTCCGTCGGGGCTGACGCGGAACACGACCGAGCGGCTCTCGGCCGGCCCGTCTACCGAGAACGGCACGGCCGCGGGTTCGACCCGCCAGCCGTCGGGGACGTCCAGAGTCAGCTCGCCCCGCACCCCGGCCCCAGCCTCCGCGTTCAGTTCGACCGTCACCTCCCGCGTCTCGGCGAGACCGGCCGGCCACACCGTGACGCCGGGTCGCACGGCGACCGACACTGCCGGCACGACCAACAGGGGCTGGGTGAACTCGCCCAGCGCCTTGTCGACGCCGACGTAGCGCGCGGGCCGACGCGCGGACACCGCGACCGCCCCCGTCTCGGGCACGTCGAGCACGGCATCCACGGTCGCCATCACGGGGGTCGGTGCGAATGGGCGGGCCCACAGGTCCCGATGGTCCGGCCACCGGTACATCTCCCCGTCGCGGGCGGCGGCCCGGAAGTAGAGGCGGCTCGGGTCGGCGTCCGGAGGAAGCACGACCCGGTAGCGGTCCGCACGTACGGTTCCGGGCGCCACGGCTCCTGCCGGATCGACATCGATGGCTTCGACGGTCCAGTCGGCGGGGACGTCGAGGACGCCCCGGACGTCGCGAAGCGGGAACGGACCACCGTTCCAGGTCTCGACCGTCACCTCCACGGCGTCGCCCGGGACGACGAGATCGTCATCGGCGACCGCGCGGATCACGACGCCGGCTGCCTCGAGCAGCGCACTCGACAGCGTGGCGGAGCGCGGCGCCAGCGACTTCGCGAAGTCCCCACCCCCGTCGGCCGCGCCCGCAATATCCAGGGCCGCGTCGAGCGACCCGAGCGCCGTACCCAGGTCCGGGGCGGCCGTCGACGGATCCAGGGCGGAGAGCCCGGCGCGAGCGCGTGCGACCGCGGCCGTATACCGACCCATGTGCTCGGCGACCTGCTCACCGGCCATCCCACCCACTCCCGTCGCGAGCGTCGAGAGCGTGGTGTCGATGCCCGCGAACAGGCCGTCGCCACCGCTCGGATCGAGTCCCGGCGCCACCGAGATGAGCGTGACGTCGGAGCGCCGAGGCCCGAACGGCTGGCCGACACCCATGTCCTGAGACCGGTGCTGGCTCCGTGAATCCATCGCGACCTGGAACCACGACCGTCCCAGAACGGGATCGTACGTCCCGGTCGCGACCTCGAGGTTCGGGCCCTCGGGCGTTCCCCGAGTGCGACGATAGAGCTTCGAAGCCTGCCAGGGCTCCAGTCCGTGCTCGAACTGCTCCGGGAAACGTTGCGGGTCTGCGGCCGCCGCGAATGCCTCGCGCGCCATGATGCCGGCCGCCTGATGCTGGCCGTGGCCATCGGCCGGCGTGCCGGAAAAGACCGAGACGATCACCTGCGGTCGGAAAGTGCGCACCACCCAGACGACGTCGTGCAGGAGCTCCTCGCGGGGCCACTTGGCGAGCGACTCGTCGGCGCTCTTCGAGAACCCGAAGTCGAAGGCACGAGTGAAGAACTGCCGCCCGCCGTCCAGCGACCGCGCCGCGACCAGCTCACCGCTGCGCACCACACCCAGGCCCTCGAAGAGTTCGGGCCCGATCAGATTCTGCCCCCCGTCCCCGCGGGTGAGTGACAGGTAGGCGGTCTCGGCGCCCATCCCGCGGGCAAGCGCGGTCAGCAGCGAGGTGTCTTCGTCGTCGGGGTGCGCGGCGATCATGAGGACCCGCTTCACGCCGTCGAGCTGACGCAGTGCGAGGGCCGCTCCGGTGACACCCCGCTGCAATCCGTCCTGGGCGGCCGCTGGAGCGGCCAGGCCGGGCCCGGCGAGGAGAGCAGCGAAGACGGCTGCGACGGATGCCGCGGCACGAGGCCGAAAGGAGAGCTTGGTCGGTGTCATGGTCGTTGGGTTGGGATCAATGCTCGCCGCGAGGCCAGGGAAGCGCGAGCGCGGCGGGGGCCCGTGCCCGCCCGACCCAACCGGCGAGCGCCGCCAGCGTCAGGACGTAGGGGAAGGCCAGGAAGAGTTGGTACCCGATGTCGAGCCCGAGGGTCTGCAGCGCGAACTGCAGCGCCGAGGCGGCCCCGAAGAGAAGGGCGGCGAGCAGAACACCGAGGGGGTTCCACCGCCCGAGAACGACCACCGCGATCGCGATGAAGCCCTTCCCGGCGCTCATTCCCTCCGAGAAGGTGCCCGTGTGGGCCAGCGCGAGGTGCGCCCCGGCCACGCCGGCGAGCGCCCCCGCGACGATGGTGGTCACGAAGCGGAGCGTCCGCACCCGGACCCCCGCGGCGGCCGCGGCGTCCGGGTCTTCGCCGGCCGCGCGCACCTCGAGGCCCCACTCGGTCCGGAACAGGAACCACCACAGGAGCGGAGCGAGCAGATAGGCGAAGTAGGCGGTCGGCGCCTGTCCGAAGAACGCGGGGCCGATCCACGGAAGGTCGACCAGACCGGGAAGCGCCCACGCTTCGAGGGTCGGCAGCGTCAGCGCCGTACCGGTGACGCCGAAGCGGGCCTGATACACCACGGCGGTGAAGCCCAGTCCCCCGAGGGTCACGGCCGTGCCCGTGATGATCTGGTCGGTGTTGAGCACCACGACGAAGAGCGCGAACACCGCGGCGACCAGAAGTCCCGCGGCGGCTCCGTACACGACGCCGGCGGCGGCCGAGCCGGTCGCCAGCGCGCCCAGCGCTCCACCCAACGCACCGGCGATGATCGACCCCTCGAGACCGATGTTGATCACGCCCGCCCGCTCCGACAGGGTCTCGCCGAGCCCGGCCAGCGCCAGCGGTACACCCAGCCGCACCGCTGCCTCGAGGAAGCTGGCCAGCACCAGGCCCTCAGCCATCGCGACCTCCCGCGACCCACCCGTGGCGGACCACCCGGTCGACCACGAGGACGCTCAGAATGACCAGGGCCTGGATCCCGTTGACCCACGCCGCGGGCACGCCGGCGATGCGCTGCATGGACGAAGCACCGCCCTCGAGCACACCGAACAGGAAGGCCGTGCCCACGACCCCGATCGGGTGGAGTCCCGCGAGAAGCGCCACCGCGATGGCCGTGTAGCCGTGCCCGGGTGAGAGGTCCTCGTAGAGGGCGTAGGTCACGCCGGCCACCTCGACGCCGCCCGCCAATCCCGCGAGCGCTCCCGAGACGAGGAAGGCGGCCCCGACGACGCGCGCTACGCGCACGCGGCCCGCCACCCGCGCCGCGTCCGGCGACGCACCCACCGCCCGCACGAAGAATCCCGCACGGGTCGAACGCATCACGAACGCGAGTACCACCGCCAGCACGAGCGCCAGCGCGAAGCCCACGTGCAGCCGCGTACCCGGGATCAGCAACGGGAGCTGCGCCACCTCGGCGATCGACTCCGACTGGGGGAAGACCCCACGCGGCTCCTGCAGAGGACCGTGTACGAGCCACGCCGACAGGTCGATGGCGACGAAGTTGAGCAATAGCGTGGTGATCACTTCGCCGACCCCGAGGCGCAACTTCATGAGCGCCGGTATCGCCGCCCATGCAGCGCCGGCTACGGAGGCCGCGAGCAGGACACTCGGCACCGCGATCCACACGGGCCAGCCGCCGACCTGAAGCCCCATCCACACCGCCGCCACAGCGCCGGCGTAGAACTGGCCCTCGGCACCGATGTTCCAGACCCCGGCCCGGAAGGCCAACGCCACCGCCAGACCGGTGAGAAGAAGCGGGACGGTGCGCACGAGGGTGATCGAGAGGATGGCCGAGGGTGAGCCGAGGGCTCCGCGCACCAACGCCCCGAACGCCTCGATCGGGGGGTAGCCTCCGAGCGCGAGGGCGACCGCGGCCAGCGCCAGCGTGAGGGCCAACGCCAGCAGGGCCGACGCCGCGGGCAACCAGCGCGCGGTCACGAGACACCCTCGAGCATGCGTGCGCCGATGCCCGTCCGTGAACGCTCCGACTCGGGGACCGGCATCAGCCGGCCGCGCACCAGCACGACGACCCGATCGGCCAGCGCGAGGATCTCGTCCAGATCGGTCGAGATCACGACCACGCCCGACGCGGCATCGCCCGAGGCGCACTCACGCAGGGTGCGGTGGACGAAGGCGGCACCCGCGACATCGAGACCGCGCGTGGGATTCTCGGCCACGATCAGCCGGGGTCGGCCGCTCAGCTCGCGGGCCACCACCACCCGCTGCTGGTTGCCGCCCGACAAGGTCGCCACGGGCGTGCGCGGGTCCGGCACCCGAATGGCGAATCGGTCGATGGCCGCCTGCGCGCGCTCCCGGATCCGGGGCCAGCGCAGGAGGGGGCCGCGCCGCACCTCGGGGTCCTCGTGCATCCCCAGCGCCAGGTTCTCGGCGACGGAGAACGGCAGCACCAGCCCCTCGCGGCGGCGGTCCTGCGGAATGAAGGCGATCGCCTCGGGCAACGCGACCTCTCCCCGCTCCGGCAGCCGGCGGCCCGACAGAAGGAAGGCCAGCTCCCGCTGACCGTTCCCCTCGACTCCGGCCACACCCACGATCTCGCCGGCCCGGATGTCGAGATCCACATCGTCGAGCCGATCCCGACCGTCGGCCGCATCGACGTGCGCGCCCCGCAGTCGGGCGATCACGGGGTGCCGGTCCGATACCGGCCCACGCGTCGTCGGAGGTGCGGGAGCCGATCCGACCATGGCCACGGCCAGGCGGTCGGCGTCGACCTCGGACCGCGCTGCCTCGAGCACCGTGCGCCCCCGGCGCAGCACCGTCACGCGGTCTGCGACGGCGAGTACCTCGTCGAGCTTGTGGGCCACCAGGAGTACGGCGCGTCCCTCTCCGGCCAGGCGCCGAAGCAACTCCAACAAGCCCTCGACCTCGGCCGGCGCGAGAACCGCCGTGGGCTCGTCCAGCACGAGAACCCCGGGGTCGCGCAGGAGCACCTTGAGGATCTCGGCCCGTTGCCGATCGCCCACGCCCAGCGACTCGACCGTCGCGTCCAGCGGCACGCTCAGCCCGACCCGCCCCCCGAGTTCCTCGGCGGCGCGGCGGACCTCGCCGAGCGCCAGGCGGAAGCCGCCGCTGCGACGGCGGCCCAGTGCGAGGTTCTCGAGAACGCTCATGCGATCGACGAGCGCGAAGTGCTGGTGCACCATCCCGATGCCGCGCTGCCATGCCGCGCGCGGCGATGCGAACCGCTCCGGAGCGCCGTCGATGCGGATCTCGCCGTCGTCGGGCGGAACGAGTCCCGCGAGAGCCGACAGCAGGGTGGTCTTGCCCGCACCGTTCTCACCGAGGACCGCGTGGACCTCACCGGGCCACGCGTCGAGGCGCGCGTCGTCGAGCGCGACGACCGTTCCGAAGCGCTTGCTCAGCCCTCGGATCGAGACCCGCGGCGGCGGCGCACCCGCGGGGGCGTTCAGCCCGCCTCCCCCTCCACGTAGTCGATCCCGGGCACCTCGAGCGTTCCCGCCCGGATGGAATCGCCCGCGGCTCGTACGCGGTCCAGGAGCTCGGCGGGAATCCGATCGATACGGGCCGGATTCGGCACGAAGTCGACGACGCCTTCGCGGAAGCCCTCGTAGACGGGCTGACCGCCGAGGCTGCCCGCCTGCCATGCGCGGGCCACCTGGAGGAAGGCGTAGGGAATCTCGATCACCGCACTGCCGAGCGTGACCTCGGGAGCGATGTCGTTCTGATCGCGGTTCATCCCGATCGCCCACGTCTGCGCACCACCCTCGGTCGCCTCGCGAACCGCCTGGAAGACACCGAACGAAGCACCGTCGGTGTTGTGGATCACGACGTCGGCGCCCCGCTCGATCTGCGCCACCGCCGCCTCCTTGGCGGCCGCCACGTCGTCCCACGAGCCGATGAACACCTCGAGCACGGTGGCGTCGGGCCGCACGGCCAGCGCGCCGGCCTCGAACGCCCGGAACGTCCCCTGCGCGGGTGGCGTCGCGACGCCGCCGACCATCCCGATGATCCCGCTCTCCGTCATGCCCCCAGCCACCATGCCGGCCAGGTAGCTGCCCTCCCAGAGGGTGAAGATGAGGGGGACGACGTTGGCGCCGACCTGGCCGCCGCCGCTCACGACGATGCTCATCTCGGGGAACCGCGGACCGGCGCGCATCGCCGCGTCCTGGTATTCCGACCCGTGCGCGAACACGAGATCGTAGCCCTCCGAACCGTAGGCCAGGAACGCCTCGTCGAACTCGGCGGGCGTGCGGGTCTGCTGGTGACTGACCTCGGCCCCGAGTGAGTCCCGAATGGCGAGCAACCCCTCGTAGGCTCCCGCGTACCAACCGGCGTCACTCACGGGGCCGGAGGTGAGCAACGCCACGCGGAAGGAAGCTTCGGCCTCCCCACCCGCGTCGCCTGAGGCGCCGTCCTCACCGACGTCTCCGCCGCACGCGGTGAAGAGGGCGACGGTCGTGACCATTCCGATGGTCCGCAGCGCGCGACGCGCCCGGCTGGTGCTCAGCATGCTGACACTCCCGATCCCCGATCGACCGAACGCGCCGCCCGAGCGGGGACCCCTGGACGACGCAGGCGTGCCATACCCCCGAAGCCCCCGCCGAGGTGCCGTGGAAACGAGAGAGAGCCGACCCCCACTGCGGGAGTCGGCCCCTCGGCTCTTCCGGATCGAAGGCGTGCGCGCTCAGCCTCCGCCCAGCGTCGTCATCAGAGTCGTGAACGCCTTCCGGCCCGACCAGAAGACCACGAACCCGATGATCGGGGGCATCACGTACTTCACGAACAGCAGCATGGTCGGGACGATCCGCGCGAAGAAGCCGGAGGCCCCGTCCACCATCTCCGTGATCGGGTCCTTCATGCGCCATCCTACGAACAGCGTCATGCCGAGCGCACCCAGGGCGAGGAACCACTCGGTGATCGAGTCGATCAAGCCGAGCGCGTCGAGCGACGTCGCCGGGATGAGTCCGACCAACAGGATCAACACACCCGCGCCGATCGCGGCCGGCCGCCGCGTGATCTTGAACTCGTCGATCATCGACGCCGTCACGACCTCCAGAAGCGACACGGCCGAGGTGATCGCTCCGACGGTGAGCGCGAAGAAGAACGCGATACCGACGAATCGGCCGACCGAGCCCATCTCCGCAAAGGCCCCGGGCAGGGCGATGAAGAGCGCGCCGACGGTGCTGGCACTCACCTGGCTCTGCAGCCCGAGCGCAGCGATGACCGGGAAGACCACGAGGCCCGCGGTGAATGCGACGCCGAAGTCCGAGGCAGCGATCGTCGTCGCCTCGCGATTCAGGTTCTCGTGGCGCGAGAGATACGAGGCGAAGGTGAGCATCGCCCCCATCCCCAGACTCAGCGAGAAGAAGGCCTGCCCGCCCGCCTCGGCCAGCGTCTCGGGGTCGAGCAATTCCGAGAACGAAGGCGCGAGGTAGAAGGAGTACCCGTCACCCGACCCGACGAGCGTCGCGGCCCAGATCGCCAGTCCGATCACGATGGTGAAGAGCACGGGCATCAAGATGAGCGACGCCTTCTCGATGCCTTTCTCGACCCCCACGCTCACGATCGTGATCGTCAGGGCCATGAAGGCGACGTGGTACACGATGGGCGCGATTCCGGACGTGATCTCGTTGAAGCGCGCACCCGGATCGGCGGCGAAGCCGGTGAGGATTCCCTCGATCCCGTAGCGGACCACCCAACCGGCGATCACCGAATAGTAGGACAGAATCAGGAAACCCGTGAGCACACCCAGAAAGCCCACGAGCGGCCACGCACCGCCTCCCTCACGCCGCATCGCCCCGATCGGTGACAGGCGCGTGCGCCGACCGACCGAGAACTCGCACAGCATGAGCGGGATCCCGATCATCAGGGTCAAGATGATGTAGAGAATGACGAAAGCGGCACCGCCGCCCTCCGCCACTCGGTACGGAAACCGCCACATGTTGCCGAGTCCGACGGCGCTCCCGACCGCCGCTAGAATGAACCCGATGCGGGTCCCGAACAGCTCGCGCTGGATGGAATCGGCCCCGTGCTTCTGGACTTCCGCGTCGATGGGATCAACCACGTCCTCTCCTGGTCCTGTGGACTTCCGTGGAGCGCGCCCGTGGGCGCCCGCGTGCGGTCTGGCACGCACCCGTTCACCCGGACGGTTCCGGGCGAGAGCGAGAACGAGGTATTTGGGGGCAGCGGCGAGTCGGCGTCAAGAAATCCACGCCGCCCACTTCCTTGCCCCCCCCCGCGCCACACCGACATCTTCAGGGTTCATGCCGGGTCTCGCGTCATGCGCGCACCCGGGCCGTACTCCGCCTTCCGATGGCCTCGGCTTCATGGACGAACTCCTCCGGCGTACCGTCGAAAAGCGTCCCGACGTCCTCCGTTTCACCGGCCGCATCCTCTACCTGGTCGACGATGCCGACCGGATGCGCGCGCAGTTGAACGACGGCGTGGACCTCGAACTCACGGATGAGCTACGGGCCGCCCTGCGCGACCAGATCTCGACCGACGAGATCACCCCGGCCTACATCTGCTACTTCTACGACGAGACGCTCGGAGAATTCCCCTACCTCGGACTCCGCGCCCGCAATCCCGAAACGGGTGAGGCCGAATCACCCGTGACACGGAAGTCGGTCAAGAACGGGGGCTTCGTGTGCTCGGTCGCCGGCAGGCGCCGCGGCAAGGGCAGCAGCCGGGAGCAGTCGCCCTACGCCGAGCTGATGGCCGGCATCCAGGTGGTCGTGGGCGAGAGCATCGAGCGTATCTACAACGAGAACTGCCAGAATCTGGGCATCCTCACCGCGACCGACTTCGAGGTGATCGAGCGCATCCGTTCGGGCGAGGAGATCCCGCTGGCGGTCTTCACCGACGGCAAGGACGAAATCACCCGACAGATCATCGAGTACGGCGGGCTCTTCGAGTTCAACGTGGCTCGGTTGCAGGGGAAGGTCGCACTGCCGGATCCGGAGAGCGCGGTGGCCGGTGCCGCCGACCGGCCCATGACCGTCGCCGAGAAGATCTTTGCGCGGCACTGGGTGGTGGACGCGGCTACCGACGACGTCGGCGTCGCCTGGGTACGACCGGGTGAGGCCGGCTTCTTCCGAACCGACGTCCGGTTCAGCCATGAATACGTGACCCCGATGAGCGCGATCTTCTTCGAGCAGAAGGTGGGACTCGATGGTCGCGTGGCGGACCCCTCGTCGGTGCTCTTCTTCCGCGACCACCTGACCTTCCTGCACAAGGCGATGAGTCACGAGCGGATCGAGATGGGATTGCTCGACGTGGCGAACCAGCTCGAGGTCAAGCAGCGCGAGTTCGCGGAGAAGCAGGGCATCACGCTCTACGGCGAGCAGCAGGGCCACGTGATGGGCTCCGAGGCCATCTGCCACTCGAAGATCCTCGAGGAGTACGCCGAGCCCGGCATGCTCATCATCGGATCGGATTCCCACACGCCCCACGCCGGGGCCATCGGTTGCGTCGCGTTCGGCGTCGGTACTACCGCGATCTTCAACTCGTGGATCACTCGCGATGTACGGGCCCGTGTCCCGAAGAGCTTCAAGGTCGTGATCTCGGGCACGCCCCGGGCGAACGTGACCGCGAAGGATTACATGCTGGAGATCCTTCGGCAGCCGTACATCCGGGACGGCCACGCCATCGGCCAGATCATCGAGTACGCCGGACCCGCGGTCGAGGCGCTGTCGGTCGACGAGCGCGCCACGATGACCAACATGGCCGCCGAAGTCGGTGCCTTCACGGGCATCGTCGCGGCCGATGAGAAGACGGTGGAGTACCTCGTGACCGAACGCGGCATGGACGAGGCCCGCGCTCGCGAACTGGTCCAGGACATGCAGTCCGACGAAGGCGCCGAGTACGTGAAGGTGATCGAGATCGACGCCTCGACCATCGAGCCGATGGCAGCGCTCCCGGGCGACCCCGGCAACGGGGTCTTCCTGCGCGATCTGCAGGACGAGCCCGTCCGTATCGAGATCGCCTACGCCGGCTCCTGCACGGCGGGCAAGAAGGAAGACATGGACATGTACGCCCGCGTCTTCCGCGCTGCGCAAAAGCAGGGTCTACGCGTCCACCCCGACGTCGAGTGCTTCATCCAGTGCGGCTCGATCGAGGTCCGGGAATACTGTCGCGAAAACGGGTACCTGGACCTCTTCACCGAACTCGGCGCCGAGTGGATCGAGCCCGGGTGTGGGGCCTGCATCAACGCCGGTCCGGGTGTGACCGCGCGGCCCGACCAGGTGTCGGTC
>JAHHMJ010000163.1 GCA_018678395.1 Gemmatimonadota bacterium
GAGCCCGCCTTGAGCACGGGTCCCCCGGTCGCCATGGAGGGCTCGGCCATGCGACGAAGAATCGCCCGGCAACGCAAAACCAGCTCCCGCGGCGAAAAGGGCTTCGTGAGGTAGTCGTCGGCGCCCAGCTCGAGACCGGTGATGCGGTCTTCCTGCTCTCGCCTGGCGGTGAGCACGAGCACCGGAATCGTCCGGGTCGACGGCTCGATCTTGAGGCTCTTCAGCACCTCGTCACCGGACAGCCCCGGGAGCATCCGATCGAGAACGACCAGATCGAGACTCTCGCGGTTGACGGCCTTGAGCGCGTCGGGGCCGTTCGCGGCCGTCTCGACGCGGAAGCCCTCACGCGTCAACTGATACGCGATCAGGGCCGCGATATCGGACTCGTCCTCGACGACGAGGACTCGGGGCGTCGACCCGGAACGGGGCGCCTTATCCATGATGCTCCTCAGCGCAGCAGTGCTCATTGGGTATGGCCCCTGGGGTGCCCGCCGTCAATCCCCGGCGATCAGCGTCCGGAGCTCGTCCTCCGTGAGAGTGTGATCCCCAACCTTGGCGGCCTGAAAGATCCGGCCACACAGGACCTCGTCTTCGGCGTCGAATCCACGCGAACGAAGCCAGTACTTGACGTTCGACAACCCGGACATCGGGCCGATCTCGATTTCCTGCACACGCCCGACCATCGAGGCCGGCACCGACGAGTAGATACGATCGGCCAACCACGCGTCGCCCTTGGCCTCGGCCTTGACGATCGCGGCGGCGTGAACGCCGGTGCCCGTGCGGAAGGCGTCCTTCCCGACGACCGGGTACGTGTGGGGCAGCGGCACCCTGTAACTCTCGGCCATCGTCTCGCAGTACTCGGTCAGCCGGCTCAGGTCGTGGTCGTGCAGCCCCAGCAGCTTGAGGTTGACGAGAATCAGATCCATCTCGGCGTTGCCCGACCGCTCGCCGATACCCAGGGCCGTCCCGTGCACCCGCGTCGCGCCCGCCTGAATCGCCGCCAGCGTATTGGCCAGACCGAGACCGCGATCGCGGTGTCCGTGCCAGTCGACGCCGATGTCCTCGCCCGAGGGCTCCACGATCTCCTCGATCACGAAGCGCACCAGAGCCCGCGTCCCCGCCGGCGTGGCGTGGCCGACCGTGTCGGCCAGGCAGATCCGACGAGCGCCCCACCGGATCGCGTTCGAGTAGAGCGCCTTGAGCGTGTCGGGGTTCGCCCGGGTCGAGTCCTCGGTGACCATCAGCACCGGTAGCCCCTCGTCGACGCAGAAGCGCACGGCCTTCTCGGCACTCGCCAGCATGCGATCGAGGTCCCACCCCTCCGCGTAGAAACGAATGGGCGAGCTGCCGATGAAGGTGCAGGCCTCGATCGGAATCCCGACCTTCTGCGAGATCTCGGCGACCGGCACGCAGTCGGCGAGCACCGTGCGCGCGGCGCAGTTGGCCTGAATGCGAAGACCGGAGTCGGCGATCTCCTGCGCCAATGCCGTCACATCGGCCACGGCCCGGGGTCCGGCGCCCGGCAAGCCGATGTCGGCCGTGTGGATCCCCAACCCCTCCATGAGGTGCAGCAGCCGGATCTTCGCCTCGATGGGCGGATCCGTGACGGATGGATTCTGAAGACCGTCCCGGAGCGTCTCGTCGTCCAGTTCGATCGGTCCGACGCTGGACCAGTCGAACGCACCCGGGAGTCGGTTCCAGTCGTAGACCAGGTCCTGCTCGTCCATGCGCGATCATCCGGTGGCCGAAGTAGAGCCGACCACCGAGCGCGGCCGCCTCGTCACCCGTGAACCTATCGCGCATGGCGCGGTCCCGGCAGAGTGCGGTCCCCCGGCGGAGCGCGTGGTCCGGCGCACGAGAGGCCCCGACGTGACGAGCGGTTGCGACAACCCTCCCGCACCCGGAGGTTCCGGAATGCCGCACGACTGGTCCCGACTCATCCCATCGGACGCCCCTTCAACGCCGAAGGCGGGCGCTACCGACCCTCGAGCGGCACGCCTTCTCGAGCGCGAATCGGTGGCGCGGGCGCGGGCCCACCTGTACGAGGACGACGACCGGACGCTCGACGAGCAGGCGGCTCTGGCAGCCGTTCCCGCCCCCCCCTTCGGCGAGGCCGAACGGGGCCGATTCATGGCCGAGCTGATGGCCGATTCCGGCCTGGACGTCCTCTCGACCGACGGCGTCGGCAACGTCGTGGCGCACCTGCCGGGATCGGGGGAGTGGGCACCCGAATCCGGCGGCGCGCAGCCGCTCGTGGTCTCGGCCCATCTGGACACCGTGTTCCCGGCGGGCACCGACACCACCGTGTCGCGGGAGGGCGAGTGGCTCCGGGGGCCCGGCATCAGCGACGACGCCCGGGGACTCGCGGCACTCCTCGCGCTGGCTCGAGCGCTGCGCGAGGCCGGGCCCCGCGTCCGCGCGCCCCTGCTGTTCGTCGCCACCGTCGGTGAAGAGGGTGCCGGCGACCTCCGGGGCGTCCGCCATCTCTTCTCACCCGAGGGACTACTGTCCGGAGGGTGCCTGGGATTCCTCTCGCTGGACGGTGCGGGCCTGCGGCGGATCGTGAACGCGGGTCTGGGCTCGCTGCGGTACCGCGCAACAGTGCGGGGACCGGGGGGGCACTCCTGGGTGGACTACGGCACCCCGAACCCGATCCACGCGCTCACGCGGGCGCTGGACGACCTGACTCGGGTCCCGCTCCCCCGCACTCCGGCGACGACCCTCTCCATCGGACGCTGGGGCGGCGGGACGAGCGTGAACGCCATCC
>JAHHMJ010000058.1 GCA_018678395.1 Gemmatimonadota bacterium
GATCACGACCGTGCGCTCCTGGTGGGGCTGACGACCTACGGCAAGGGTTCCGTCCAGACGCTCTTCGGCCTGAGCGGGGGCAGCATCCTCCGGCTCACCACGGCCCGCTGGTTCACCCCGGTCGGCCGATCGATCCAGAAGGACGACACGATGGGTCCGGCCGGTGCGGGCCATGCGGCCCTGGCTCTCAGCGGGGCGTTCGTCCGGCACGGCGACGATCGTGAGCGGCCGGAGTTCCGGTCGATGGCCGGTCGTCCCCTGCTCGGCGGTGGCGGCATCGTTCCGGACGTGATCGTCCTTCCGGACACGCTCACGGTCGACGAGACCGGAGCGGTCCGCACGCTCCACAGTGTGGGCGGGGCGTTCTCGGCGACCCTCTTCGACTTCGCCGTCGACTACATCCAGCGGCGGAATGCGCTCCGCGAGGATTTCTCGCTTTCATCGGGCGAGATGGCCTCCTTCCAACAGGCGCTGCTGGATGCGGGTGTCCCCGCGTCGGACGAGGTCTTCCAGCCGGCCGAGCGCTACGTCCGGTACCATCTGGAGCGTGAGATCGGGCTACAGGCCTTCGGTGACGTGGGTCAGTTCCGGCGCACTCTGCCCTACGATCGCCAGCTGCTCCGGGGTCTCGACCTGCTCGACGGCGTGACGACCACGCGGGCCCTGCTGCAGGCGTCTCGCGCGGTGGTCGCCGACGCACCGGCCGAGGCGGGCGCACCCTGACCGACGCGGAGGCCCATCGCGCCCTGCGGGAGCCCCGGCTGATGCGCGATCGTTCGTCTCCCGAAGTTGAAACGCAGGTGCCCGGCCGCGTCGAGGTGACGCGTGGTGGGTGGGTGGAATCGGCCCACCGCATTCATCTCGTCGTGGCGGACGCATCGGGTCGAGTCCGAGCGAGCGTCGGTGATGCGGATCACCCCGCAACCTTCCGATCGGCCGCGAAGCCGCTACAGGCGCTTCCGCTGGTCGAGGACGGTGTCCTCCGACACTTCGGTCTCGACTCGCGGGCGCTCGCTCTGGCTTGCGCCTCGCACAACAGTGAACCGCGACACGCCCAGGTGGCCCGAGGGATGCTCGACCGGATAGGACTCGACGAAACGGCCCTCGCCTGTGGGGGGCACACCCCGCTGCGGCCCGAAGAGGCGGTGCGGATCGCCGGCGAGGGTCGGCGCCCCGGCCCGCTCGAGAGCAACTGCTCCGGCAAGCACGCCGGAATGCTGGCTCTGGCGTCGTACCACGGTTGGTCGCTGGAGGGCTATCACCGCGCGGGCCACCCGGTGCAACGGCGCATGCGTACGGAGGTCGCCCGCTGGACCGAGACGTCGCCCGATGCGTTGGATACGGCGGTCGACGGGTGCGGAGTGGTGTGCTTCCGCGTGCCGCTGCGGGCGATGGCCTCGGCATACGCTCGTTTCGGGGCCGCCGCGGCAGCGGGAGACGCACCCGCAGCGGTGGTGTCCGCGATGACGGGCCACCCGGGCCTCGTCGCCGGGCGCGGCCGGCTGGACACGGCCGCGATGCGTGCCGGAGGGGGGCGGCTCGTCGTCAAGGTCGGGGCGGAGGGCGTATACGCGGTCGCGGTCCCCGAGCGGGGTCTCGGCCTCGCGCTCAAGGTGGAGGATGGCGCCTGGCGGGCCGCGGATGCCGCGCTCGTGGCGGCCCTCGATCGACTGGGGTGGCCGGGAACCGCCGCGTCGCCGGGAGGCGCGCCGGAGAGTGACCCGCTCGCCCCGTTCCGGACTGCCGAGGTACGCAACACCCGGGGAGAGGCGGTCGGGTACGTCGCGGCCGACTTCGAGCTCCCGGAGATGCCGTGCTGACCCCCGAGGTCGAGGCGCTCGCGGGACTGAGCGCGGCATTGGCCACGGGGTCCGCCGAAGCGGTCGATCGCCGACTCCGGCAGTCGCTGCACGCCGCCCGACCGGAAGCCGTGGAGGAGGTCGTGCTCCAGGCCCATCTCTTCGTCGGATTCCCGGCCGTGCTGAATGCCTTCGTTCGTTGGCGCGAACTCCACGAGGGGCCGCCCGGCGTGGTCGAGCGCGGGAACGCCGACCACGGAGCCCGGGGGGAGGCAGTGTGCCGGGTCGTCTACGGTAGCGCGTACGAACGTCTGCGGGGCACGGTCGCCGCACTGCACCCCGATCTCGATCTCTGGATGGTCGAGGAGGGCTACGGGCGGGTTCTGGGGCGGCCGGGTGTGCCCCTCGCTGTCCGAGAGCTGTGCATCATCGCCCTCCTCGTGCCTCAGGACGCGCCGCGCCAACTACATTCCCACCTGCGGGGCGCATTGCACGCCGGGGTCTCGACCGCCGAGATTCGTGCAGTTCTGGACGTCGCGGCCGCGGAAGCCGAGGCGTCCGTCGCTTCTTCGGACGCCCGCGCGCGCTCTTCGGCCGTCTGGCGGCGCGTTCACGAGCGACATCGGAGCCGCTCCGACGCCGAGAGCCCCCCCAGCAGCGAAGGACGTTGAACATGTTCGTGGATCGGGCCGTCATCGAGTTGACCGCCGGCACCGGTGGGTCGGGCGCGGAGTCCTTCAGGCGAGAGTCGGGCGTGCCGCGAGGCGGCCCCAACGGAGGCGACGGAGGGAAGGGCGGAGATGTGATCCTCGTCGCCGACAAGCAGCTGACCACGCTCCTCGACTACTCGTACCGTCGTCACTACAAGGCGGACCGGGGCCAGCACGGCATGGGCAGCAACAAGACCGGCAAGGGCGGTGACGACCGAGTTCTGCGTGTGCCGCCGGGTACGCTGGTCCGCGACCTCGACAGCGGCGAGCTGCTCGGAGAACTCCTCGGGGATGGGGATCGGCTGGTCGCCGCCAGGGGAGGGCGGGGCGGACGCGGCAACGCGCGCTTCGCGACGGCGACCCACCAGGCGCCCCGACGGTGGGAGCCGGGAGAGGAGGGCGAGCAACGCATGGTCGAGCTCGAACTCAAGCTGATCGCCGACGTGGGGCTCGTAGGCGAGCCCAACGCCGGCAAGTCGACCTTCCTGGCCACGGTCTCGCGAGCCCGGCCGAAGGTGGCGGATTACCCGTTCACCACGCTCAAGCCGAACCTCGGCGTGGTGGAGCTGCCCGACTTCCGTTCCTTCGTGCTCGCGGACATCCCCGGGATCATAGAGGGCGCGCACGAGGGGAAGGGCCTCGGTCACCAGTTCCTGCGCCACGTCGAACGGACGCGCACGCTGGCGCTGATGGTTCCTCTCGATTCCCCCGATGCGGACGCGGAGTACCGCCGGCTGCGTTCCGAGCTCCAGAACTACGCGCCGGAGCTGGCCGCCAAGCCCCACTGTCTCGTGTTCACCAAGGCCGACCTCCTCGGTCCCGACGACGCTCCGCCGGAGGTCGTCGCCCCCGAGGCGTGGGGCCGCTTCGTCGTGTCGGCCGTGACCCGTCGGGGAGTGCCGGAGCTGCTCGAAGCGCTCTGGGCCAAGGCTCGGGAGCGCCGAGAGCTCGACGCGGAGGAGGCGGACTCCGAGTGGTGAGCGGACCCACGTCTGCGAGCGGACGTCCGCCGGGCGGGGGGAGTGAAGACGAGCTGCTGGCGTTGCTGCGCTGGTCGTTCGTCGAGAAGGTGGGTCCGCGCCGTCTGTTGGCCGCAGTGAGGGCCATCGGCTCCGCGCGGGCGCTGCTCTCGTCGGCCGACGCCGGCGAGCGCGTCGGTCGGCCGGGGGCGGGGCCGCTTCCGGAAGCGGAGGCGCGCACGGTCCTGGCCCGCTGCCGCACTCACGGGATCCGCCCGCTCGCCTGGGGGCACGAGGCGTATCCGGAGCGCCTGTTGCACCTCGACGGTCCTCCGCCCGTCCTCTTCGTGCGGGGTGTGCTCCACGACCCCGCCCGCCCGGTCGTCGCGGTCGTCGGCGCACGGAGGGCCACGGCGTACGCCCGGCGCGTCTCACGCGACCTGGCACGGGGTCTCGCCGCCAACGAGGTCGTGGTGGTGTCCGGGATGGCTCTCGGCGTGGATGGCGAGGCCCATCGGGGTGCGCTCGAAGGACAGGGCACGACGGTGGCGGTGCTCGGCGGAGGCGTCGATCGTGCGCGACCGACGTCGCACCGCAGGCTGTATCGGGACATTCTGGCGTCCGGGGGTGCGGTGATCGGCGAGTGGGCTCCCGAGACTCCGGCCCGCCCGTTCCACTTCCCCCGGCGAAACCGGATCCTGGCCGCCCTGAGCGACCTGGTCGTGGTGGTCGAGGCGGGGGCGCGCAGCGGTGCGCTCAGCACGGCGGCGCATGCTCGGCGGTTGGGCCGCGAGGTGACGGCGGTCCCCGGGCCCGTGGATCGCCCGGGGCACGTCGGCGCGAACCGGCTGATCCGGGACGGATGCGCGCCGATCCTCGAGTTGCGGGACGTCCTCGACCGGCTGGGCCGGCCGGCGGGTCCGACGGTCGAGCGGACCGCTCCGGAGCTGGACGCAGAGACGGCCCCGGTCTGGGAGGGGCTGGCCGAGGGGCCCACCACGGCGCCCGCGCTGGCTCGTCGCATCGGTCTGCCGCCGGATCGGGTGCTGACGGCGCTGACCCGTCTCGAACTCGACGGCTGGGTGCGGCGGGACCGGGGGCTCCACCGGCGGTCCGCGGCGGCGTGAGCGGGGTCGAGGTCGGCTCCGTCTACGTGCACGCGCCCTTCTGTGCGCGGCGGTGCTTCTACTGTGACTTCGCCGTCACGGTGGATCGGGAGCCCGATCCCGAACCGTGGCTGCGAGCGATCGAGCGCGAGTTGCAGGCTCTGGAGGCCGAGGGGCTCGTGAGGCTCGCCCCCCGGCTGGAGACGCTCTACGTGGGTGGGGGTACGCCCTCGCTGCTTCGTCCCGAGGCCATGGAGGAGCTGGGGCGGCTCCTGACGGGAGGCCCGGGTTCCGGGGATCGGCTCTCGATGCCCGGACTGGAGTGGACCGCGGAGGCGAATCCGGAGAGCCTCACGCCGTCGGTGGCGGCAGGGTGGCGGCGGGCGGGCGTGAACCGCGTGTCGCTCGGGACCCAGAGCTTCCAGGAGCCCGTGTTGCGATGGATGGGGCGACTCCACGGTCCGCACGGGACCGCAGCGGCGGTGGCGGTGGCCCGGGACGCCGGTTTCGAAACGTATTCGGTGGATCTGATCTTCGGGCTCCCGGCGGCGGTCGAGCGGGACTGGTCTGCGGACCTCGACGCCGCGCTCGCCCTGGAACCACCGCACGTGAGCCTCTACGGCTTGACCGCCGACACGGGCACCCCGCTGGGTCGAGCCGTAGGGGAAGGACGCATCCGCATGGTCGAGGAGGCACGCTACGATGAGGAGTACCTCGAGGCGGCCGAGCGGCTCGCGGCGGAGGGCTACGAGCACTACGAGGTGTCGAACTTCGCGCGTCCCGGGCACCGCTCCCGGCACAATCAGGCGTACTGGTCGGGTGTGCCCTACCTCGGTCTCGGCAACGGGGCCCACAGCTTCGTTCCGCCCCGGCGCCGTTGGAATGTCCGGGAATGGGCGGACTATGCCCGTCTCACGGGCGGGCCATCGCTTCCGGTCGACGAGTCGGAGACCGTCGAGGGCGCCTCGCGCCGACTGGAGGACGCCTGGCTGGGGCTACGCTGTGACCGAGGGCTCCCGGTGCGGTGGTCGCGGGAGGGGTCGGCGGGCCACCTCGTCGCGACCTGGGAGGAATCCGGGTGGGCGGAGGTGCGTGCGGGCCGTCTCACGCTCACCCCACGGGGGTGGCTCCTCCTGGACCGACTCGCGATCGAACTCCACGAGGCCCTCGAGCGGGAGTCGAGGCGCGGTTGACCCGCGACCGGCCGCTGGTCGATCTTCGAACGATGTCTCTCGGGCCCCACACGTGGGGCCGACGCTTGCGGTATGCCCATGATTCCAGACCCCGAACGCACGCTCGCCGACGATCTGTCCGATCGGGAACGCCAGGTTCTCGAGGCGGTGGTGCGTACGTACGTCGACACGGCCGAGCCGGCGGGGAGTCGCACGGTGTCGCGGCGGCACGGTCTGGGAGTCTCGCCCGCGACGGTTCGCAATACCATGAGCGACCTCGAGGAGAAGGGGTATCTCTTTCACCCCCACACCTCGGCCGGCCGTATCCCCACCGATCTGGCGTACCGCTTCTTCGTCGACCAGGTGATCCGGCCGACCCATCTCAGCGATGCGGAGCGGGAGCGGATCCAGCAGGAGCTCGAGGGTTCGGGCAACTCCGCCGTTGAGCGGATGGTGCGTCGCGCGACGCGCGCGCTGAGCCTGCTCTCCTTCGAGTTGGGACTCGCGGTCGCGCCCCGGCTCGACGACGCCATTCTGGAGAAGCTGGATCTGATTCAGGTCTCGTCCGAGAAGGTGCTGCTGGTCGCGACCATCCGGTCGGGGCTCGTGCGGACGGTCTACGTCGATCTTCCCGGTGAAGTCCCGCAGGACACGCTGGTGACCCTGGCGATGCTGCTCAACGAGCGCCTCGCCGGGCTCACCCTGCGAGAGCTGCGGCAGTCGTTGCCGGAGCGCCTGCGCGATGCGGTGCCGGGCGACGATCCGACCGGAGAGTTCCTGAACATCTTCCTGGAATCCGGTGCCGAGCTCTTCGACTGGTCCGGTGGCGACTCCGGGCACGTTCATCTGGGCAAGACGAGCGTGCTCGCGGCGCAGCCGGAATTCACGTCGGGGGAACGCCTGAAGAGCCTGATCGAGCTCACGGAGCGGCGCGACCTGCTGGCGTCGGCTCTGGGATCCCGGGAGCACCAGGGGGGTCTCAGCATCACCATCGGTGGCGAGCACGACTCGGCGATGTTGTCCGAGTTCACGCTGGTCACCGCCGAGTATCGAGCGGGTGGCCTGAAGGGTGTGATCGGCGTGATCGGACCCACCCGGATGCCCTACGAGAAGGTCATCGCGATCGTGGACTACACATCGCGCATGGTCTCCGACCTGCTGACCCCCTGACCGGTCCCTCCCCCTCCATGGCCGACTACTATCAACTCCTGGGCGTATCCCGCGACGCGGGCGCCGAGGAGATCAAGAAGGCGTATCGCAAGCTCGCTCTGAAGTACCACCCCGACCGGAACGAGGGGTCGAAGGAGGCCGAGGAGCGCTTCAAGGAGATCACGCAGGCCTACGAGGTGCTGCGGGATTCCGAGAAGCGGCAGCTCTACGATCGCTACGGCGAGCAGGGCCTCAAGGGTGCTCCCGGCGCCGGGTTCGGAGCCGGTTTCGACTTCTCCGATGCGATCGAAGTCTTCATGCGCGACTTCGGCGGCTTCGGTGGTTTCGGTGACCTCTTCGGGCAGCGCGGAGGGCGTCGGAGCCGGACCGGTCCGCAGAAGGGCCAGAATCTGAAGGTTCGGTTGCCGCTCACCCTGCCCGACGTCATGACCGGCGTGACGCGCACCCTGAAGGTCGCGGCACTCGATCCCTGCGATGGGTGCGACGGGACCGGTGCCGAGGACGGTGCCGAGCCCACGGCGTGTCCCCAGTGCGGCGGAATCGGTGAAGAGCGGGTCGTCATGCAGGGCCTGATGGGCCGCATGGTGTCGGTCCAGCCGTGCCGTCGGTGTGGGGGGCAGGGTCAGACCATCGACCGTCCCTGTCCGCGGTGCAACGGCGACGGGCGCCGTCGGTCGAAGAAGGAGGTGACCGTAGAGGTGCCGCCGGGCGTGTCGTCCGAGAATTACATCACCCTCCGGGGTGAGGGGAACGTGGGGCCGCGCGGTGGCCCTCGGGGCGACATCCTCGTGCTGCTCGACGTCGAGGACGACCCCCGTTTCGCGAGGGACGGCGCCGACCTCCTCACGGAACGGCCCGTGACCTTCGCCGACGCGGCGCTCGGCGCCCGGGTGCGCGTCGACGGGGTGAAGGACCAGGTCGATCTCAACGTGCCGGCCGGAGTCCAGAGCGGGACCGTTCTGCGGCTCCGTGGTCAGGGCCTGCCCGCCTTGCAGAGCGAACACCGAGGCGATCTGCTCGTCCGGATCGTCGTCTACACCCCTCGTGACCTCGACGGGCCGCAGCGGGAAGCGCTCGAGAAGCTGCGCGAGGTCGAGGCCGAAGCGCCGGAGCGTCTCGACCGCGACGAAGGGCGGGGATTCTGGTCCCGCGTCAAAGAGGCGTTCACCGGCGGATGAGCAGCCCGGCGCGTTGGCTGGTGATCCGCGCCCGGCTCGCCTCCGGTGTGGTCGACGACGGGCGCCTCCCCGACGCGCTGATCGACCTCGGAGGGCGCGCCGTCCAGATGGAAGACGAGGGCTGGTGGGTCACCCACCTCGCCGAGGCCGCCGTGGACACCGATCGGGCCGATCTCTGGCGCGACCGCCTGTCCGGGTATCTGCCGCCGGGAGGGATCGAGGTGGAGTGCTCCTGGCAGGACCACGAGGACTGGGCGGAGCTCTGGAAGCGCGGCCTCGAGCCCCGGCGCCTGACGGATCGGCTGGTCGTCACCCCCTCGTGGTGCACGTCGGAGGCGGGGCCCGGAGACGTGGTCATCACGGTGGATCCCGGCATGGCGTTCGGGAACGCCGAGCACGGCACGACCCGCGGCTGTCTGCGTCTGCTCGACGAGGCGGTGCGCCCGGGTGATCGGGTGCTCGACGTGGGGGCGGGGTCCGGGATCCTGGCCATCGCCGCCGCGCTGTTCGGCGCGTCCGAGGTGTGGGCGCTCGAAGCCGATCCGCTGGCGATCCCGACGGCGATCATGAATGCCGAAGCGAACCAGGTCGCCGACCGGGTCACGGTCGTCGAGGAGACCTCCACGGTGGCCTCGCTGCGGCGCCGGGGACGGTTCGACGGCGTCGTCGCCAACATTCAGCGCGCGATTCTCGAAGGGCTGTTGCCCGGCCTTCGAGCCACGGTGCGGCCTGGAGGGTGGCTGATCCTGTCGGGCGTGCCCGCCGAGGAGTGGGACGCCATGGCCGCGTCGGCCCGGACCGTGGGGTTCATCCCGGACGCGGTGGACGCCGATGGGGAGTGGCGCAGCGGCCGTTTCCGCGCTCCCGGGCCGTAGACGTCACCGCGCCTCCCCGGATGGCGCCGCCAACGGCCAGTGTGAGGCCTCCGCGCGGAGGCGGAGCCAGCGACTCGCGTCCATGGTCGACCGGGGGTCGGGTGGAGTGGGGAGGGCGAAGAGGGATCTGCCCTCGGCGACCGGGGGCGGATCGGACGCCGCGAGCAACCATCCACCACCCCGCGCCCGCAGCCGGCCGGTGCGGCCATCGGCCGCATCGGATCGGCGGTTCGCGGTCGTGCGATGCGCGCGGGGCGCTTCGAAGCGGCGCTCTCGGGACGGGGGCGGTCGGCGGGTGTGGTACACGGCATCTCCTGAGTCGAGGGTGAACCCAGATTCGGAGGGGAGGCGGGGCACGGCCATGGGCCGGTGCGCCACCCCGCCGTCGCCGCGCTTGCCGACCGTGCCGGCCCGGGCCAGACTCGATCAGCTCCTCTCCTCTCGGCCACCACCCTGCCATGCATACCGAACCGGACTGTCTCTTCTGTCGGATCGCCACGGGCGAGTTGTCGGCGGACCGGGTCCTGGAGACCGAAGACGTCGTCGCGTTCCGGGACATCAACCCCCAGGCGCCCACCCACGTGCTCGTCATTCCGCGGGAGCACGTCTCGTCGCTCGACGCGGCCGAACCTCGGCACGCCGAGACCATCGGGAAGCTGCACCTGGCGGCGAAACGCATCGCCGCCGAGGCCGGCATCCAGGGTGGATGGCGAGCGGTGATCAATGTCGGTGCCGACGCCGGACAGACCGTCTTCCACGTGCATCTCCACCTGCTCGGGGGACGGCCCCTCGCGTGGCCTCCGGGTTGAGCGGCGGGCCCCGTCGGTACCGTTGATCGCCCCCGGGGCCCGGGGTAGCTTGCAGGGCACCGTCCTCCAACCCGAGCGCTCGTGACCTCGTCTCTCAAGGGGCGGCTCCAGGCCGACCTCAACGATGCTCGTCGGTCCCGCGACAAGACCCGCACCCTGGTTCTGTCGATGACCCTCTCCGAGATCCGCAACCGGGAGATCGACGCCGGGGGCGAGCTCGACGACGACGGCGTGATTCAGGCCGTCACGAAGGCCATCAAGCAGCGCCGTGACGCGGCCGAGCAGATGCGGGCCGGCGGTCGGGAAGACCTTGCGACGAAGGAGGAAGGCGAGGCCGAGTTGCTCGCCGTGTACCTCCCCGCAGGACTCTCGGAGGATGAGGTGCGCGCGATCATTCGAGAGATCGTCGCGGGCGGCGCGTCGGCCATGGGCCCGGTCATGGGACAGCTCATGCCGCGCCTGCGCGGGCGGTTCGACGGGAAGGAGGCGAACCGCCTGGTCCGGGAGGAACTCGCAGGTTGAACACGTGAACGCCCACGGGCTGACGGTCCTCGACCTTCAGGGAGCGCTGGATCAGGTCGCGGGTCGGGCGGCGAGCCCGCTGGGCAGGGAGGCGGTCCGGGCGCTGCGCCCCCTCACCGACGTGGGCGCGGTCGCACGGGAGCTGGGTCGCGTGGGACGGGTGATGGAGTTCGCCGAAGGCATACCCGGATGGGGAATGCCCGCGGTTCCCGACGCTCGCGAGGCGCTCGATCGGATCCGCATCGAGGGTGGTGTGCTCGAGGGACTCGAGCTGCATCGCATTCGCCTCCTCCTCGCGGCCTCGCGGGTCCTGTCCGAATCGCTCGTCCCTGCCTCGGGTGCCGAGGACGAGCGGGGGGACGCCCCGCTGCTCGACATCACCTCGGCCCTGTGGGTGTCGGCCGATCTCGAGGCGGAGATCGCGCGAACCGTCGACGAAGACGGAGGACTCCTCGACACGGCGTCGCGGGACCTCAAGCGCATCCGCGCCGGCCTGCGCTCGGCGCATGGGCGTATCGTCCGCGCCCTGGAGGGCTACATCGGAACGCTGCCACAGCGGTTCGTGGTCGAGGACGGCTCGGTCACGATCCGGGAAGGGCGGTACGTCATACCCCTGCGCAGGGAGGGCCGAGGCCATGTGGGTGGGGTCGTGCACGACGAGTCGGGGACCGGTGCGACGATCTTCGTCGAGCCGCCGATCGCCGTCGACGCGATGAACGACCTGCGCGATCTCGAGCGGGACGAGCGGCGCGAAACCCAACGCATCCTCCGTTCTCTGTCCGCCCGTCTGCATCCGTTCTGCGACGCCCTGGCGGCGTCTCTCGACGCGTTGGTCGAGTTCGACTCGCTCCACGCCCGCGCTCGCGCCGCGCTCGAGTGGCGCGCCGTCGTTCCGGAGGTGTGCGCCCCTCACGATCGGGGCCTTCGGCTGGTCGAGGCCCGACACCCGCTCCTCCTCGCCCAGGGAGTCCAGGTGGTGCCGTACGACCTGGAGATGGACCTCACCGAGAGAACGTTGGTGGTGTCCGGGCCCAACACGGGCGGGAAGAGCGTCTTCCTGAAAGCGGTCGGGCTGATGGCGCTGATGAGCCAGTCGGGCGTCGTGCCACCGGTCGGCTCGGGGACCGTCCTCCCCGTCTTCGGAGACGTGTTCGCCGACATCGGCGACGAGCAGTCCATCGCCGAGAGCCTGTCCACCTTCAGCGCCCACCTCGAGAATCTGCGCGAGATCCTGAGCGCGGCCGATGCGGGATCGCTGGTGCTCATCGACGAGATGGGCACCGGGACGGACCCCACCGAGGGGGCGGCGCTGTCGCGCGCGATCATCGACGAGCTGACGAGTCGGGGATGCCTCAGTGTGGTCACGTCGCACCTTGGTGCACTGAAGACCCTCGACGGCGAGGGCACGGGGGTGGTCAACGCGAGCCTCCAGTTCGACTCCGACCGCATGCAACCGACGTATCGGCTGACCAAGGGGCGGCCGGGCCGGTCCTACGGCCTGGCGATCGCCCGTCGGCTCGGCTTTCCGACGGACTTGCTCGATCGAGCCCAGGCGTTGGTGGACGGGGGAGCGGCGTCTCTGGAGGATCTCCTCGAGCGGCTCGAGTCCCGCGAACGCGAGGCCGCCGCGCTGGTCGGCGAACTGGAACGGCGCGACGCCGTGTCGTCGGAACGAGCGGCCGAGGTGGAGCGGCGACAGGCGGTTCTCGACGAGAGGGAACGGCGGGCGGAGCGGGACGCGCGAGAGGAGGCCCGCAAACTTCTCCTCGACGCGCGGAGCGAGGTCGAGGCCGCCATTCGCGAAGTGCGGGACGCCGAAGACGTAGCGGCGGCAGCGGCTGGGGCCCGCCGCCGAGTCGAAGAGGCGGCGCGCCGGCAGGCGGAATCCCTGCGGGCGTCCAGGCCGTCCTCGTCGGACCGCGCGTCCGAACTCGCCGAGGGCTCCCGGGTGCGCCTGCCGGGCGGAACCACGCGCGGGCGGGTGCTCGAACTGCGGGAAGGGCGGGCCGTCGTCGCGGTGGGCGGGCTGCGCATGGAGGTGCCGGCTGCCGATCTCGAGCCGATCCGCGGGGGGGGCGGGTCGCAGGAGGCTTCGGCCCGACCCGAGGCGTCCGCCGCGGTCGGCTGGAGTGGGCCCATGCCCACGGCGCGGATGGAGATCGATCTGCGAGGCCTCCGGGTCGACGAGGTGGAGCTTCCCCTGGGTCGCGGTCTCGACGCCGCCGTCCTCGAGGGGCTCTCCGAGGTCCGGGTGATCCACGGCAAGGGCACCGGTGCCGTGCGCAGCCGTGTTCAGGAGCTACTGAAGGTCGAGGCGCGGGTCGCCGAGTTTCGCCTCGGCGTCGCCGGGGAAGGCGGCGCAGGCGTCACGGTGGTGCGGTTCCGATGAGGAGTGAGCCGTGATCCCCGACGATCAGGTCGACGAGGTCAAGGCGCGCGCGGACATCGTCGACGTCATCAGCGAGTTCGTGCCCCTCAAGAAGGCGGGCAAGGAGTACAAGGCGAACTGCCCGTTCCACGAGGAGCGTACGCCTTCGTTCTGCGTGGTGCCCGCGAAGGGCTTCTACAAGTGCTTCGGCTGCGGCGCATCCGGCGACGTCTTCGGGTTCCTGATGGAGCACGTCGGCATGGAGTTCGT
This sequence comes from Gemmatimonadota bacterium, assembly GCA_018678395.1. Taxonomy (GTDB): domain Bacteria; phylum Gemmatimonadota; class Gemmatimonadetes; order Longimicrobiales; family Gaopeijiaceae; genus Gaopeijia. The sequence continues at coordinate 12,939 of JAHHMJ010000058.1, forward strand.
CGACGCGGTCAAGCACGTGGCTGCGCGCACCGGCGTCGAGATCCGTGAAGTGACCCGCGACCGCGACGACGAGGACCCGAACCGCCCCCTCTACGAAGCGAACGCCTTCGCCGAGAGCTGGTTCACCCAGCAGTTGCTCGACGAGACGGCCGGTGTCGAGGCTCGGAACTACCTGCAGAACCGGGGACTGGACCCGGACACGTGGGAGCGGTTCGGCCTCGGCTGGGCACCGGACGACTGGCGCGGCCTGCGCGAGGCCGCCGGTCGGCACGGCATCGACGACGACGTTCTCCTCACCGTCGGGCTGCTGACCACGAGCGAGAAGTCGACCGAGCCCTACGACCGCTTTCGAGGTCGGGTGGTCTTCCCGATCCACGCCCTCGGTGGTCGCGTGGTCGGGTTCGGGGGGCGGGTCCTGGGGGACGGCCAGCCGAAGTACCTGAACTCCCCGGAAACCCCCATCTACCACAAGGGCGAGATCCTGTACGGCCTCGATCGAAGTCGTCATCCGATCCGTCGGCAGGAGTCCGCTCTGGTCGTCGAGGGCTACATGGATCTGGTGTCCCTGGCGGCGGCCGGCTTCGAGCACGTGGTCGCCCCCCTCGGCACGGCCCTCACCGAAGAGCAGGCCGGGCTCCTGCGCCGCTACACCCAGCGAGTCCTGCTGCTCTTCGATTCGGACAAAGCCGGCCAGCGCGCCACCTTCCGATCGGCCGACGTGCTGCTCGCCGTGGGCCTGCGCCCGTTCGTGGTGACGCTGCCCCCGGGCGAAGATCCCGACACCCTCGTACGCGGGGCCGGCCCCGAGGCGCTCCAGCGGTGTCTCGACGACGCCGTCGACGTTCTCGACCGCAAGCTGCAGATCCTGGACCAGCACGACTACTTCTCGACCATCGACCGCCGACGGGACGCGGTCGACCGGCTTCTGCCCACGCTGCGGGCCGTCGCCGATCCGGCGCTGCGCGACATCTACCTGGGACAGGTGGCGGAGCGGACGGGCGTCCGGCGGGAGACCCTAGAGGCCGAGATGGAGCGGGCCGATTCGGCGGGGCGGGCGGCCTCGGCCCGCACCCCGTCTCGGAGCCGCCCGAGTGAGGCAGGGCCCGGCCGTCCGGGCCGTCCCGATCGCCGGGGCCGCCTCGCGGCGCGGATGGGACCGGTGGCCGCCCTGCTGCGGGTGCTGGCCCAGGATCGGGAGAGGCGGGTCGAGCACATCGAGTACATCCTGGACCGGATCGGACCCGAGGACTTCAAGAACACGGCGGAGCGGTCCATCTTCCAGGCATTCGTGGACGATCCGGAACTCGAGCGGCCTCCCGGGGGAATGGATGCCGCACTCGCCGAGGCGCTGGAGCGCCTGCTCGCTGCCGAAGACGATCCGGATGCGTTGGGTGCGGGGGGCAGGATTCTCCACGACAGCGTCTCGAGGCTGGCCGAGAACCGGCTGTACGAAGAGATGCAACGGATCCAGGGTGCCATCGAGGCGACCGGAGACGACGACGAGAAGCGTCGCCTGATCCGAGAGAAGCAGAGGGTGCGCTCCGAGGCTGCGGCGCTCGGGATCCGCTGGGGACCGGCCGCGAAGAAGCACGCACGAGGATTCAACGAGTCGAACGGAGGACCATGAGCGACCAGACGCGACATTCCCTGAAGGAGCTGCAGCGCCTCGATGAAGAGATCGAGATCGCTCGCCAGCGGATCCGTGACTTCGGCGATCACATCGCCGATGTCGAAGAGCCCGCAATCGCGCTCGAGAGCGAAGTCGGCAAGACGCGGAGTCGACTCCAGGAGTTGAAGGTCGAGGAGCGCCGTACCGAACTCGCGGCGAAGGAGAAGGGCACGAGGGTCGAGCGGCTCGAAGAGCGGCTGAAGGGAGTCCGCAACGTGCGCGAGGAGGCCGCCGTCAGCGCGGAGCTCGAGATGGTGCGCAGGGCGCTCGAATCCGACGAGCAGGAGGCCTATTCGCTCCTGGATCAGATCCGAAAGATCTCGCTGCAGCTCGAAGAGCAGGAGTCGGCTCTCGAACAGGCGCAGGCCGAGGTGGGCCCCCGCCGCGAAGAGCTCGAGCAGGAGCGGACCGATGCCGAGAAGGGGCTCGAGGACCTGACCCGGAAGCGGGACGAGTTCGCGGGTACGGTATCGGACGGCGAGCTCCGCATGTACGAGGGCATTCGCAGGGGAGGCCGACGCAGGGCGGTCGCCGCTCTCACGGAGGACGGCGCCTGCGGGCACTGCTTCAACGTCCTGCCGCTCCAGCTCCAGAACGAGATTCGACACGGAGCGGACCTGATCCGCTGTGAGGCCTGTGGCGTGATTCTCGCGCAGCCCAGCCAGGCGGAGATCGAGGCCGAGGCCGATGCGGAGGCTGCGGCGGAGGCTGCGGCCGAGGC
>JAHHMJ010000043.1 GCA_018678395.1 Gemmatimonadota bacterium
CCACAGGACCGGGACCAGGGGAGGAGTCACGATGTCACCGACGCGCAGGGACTTCATTCGGACGACGGGCGTAGTGGGAGCCGGCCTGGCACTCGGTGCGAATGCCGCCTGCAGCGGCGGAGAGGACGGGGGTGCCGAGGCTCAGGCGGAGGGTGGGAGCGCATCGGCATCCGTGGAGCCCAGGCGCCTGTTGATCCTGGGTGGCACCGGGTTCATCGGTCCCCACATGGTCGAGTATGCGCTCTCGCGCGGCCACGAAGTCACCACCTTCACGCGTGGGCGCTCGCAGACGCAGTTGCCTGCGGGGGTCGAGCAGCTCGTCGGGGATCGCAACGACGACCACACGGCGCTCGAAGGTCGCACCTGGGACGTCGTGCTCGACAACAACACGCAGGACTATCGCTGGGTCCAGACCAGTACGTCGCTGCTCGCGGACGCGGCCGAGCACTACATCTTCGTGTCGTCGATCTCGGCATACGATCTCTCTGGCGCGGGCGGCAGCCCCGACCAGGTCGTGCTCGAACCGATCGTCGACGAGGACTACGCGCTGATCACGCCACCCGAAGGCTGGACCGACGGGGACGACGCTCCGTACGGCCTCATGAAAGCGCTGGCCGAGGGCATCGTGCACGGTGCCTTCCCGGGGCGGGCGACCGTCGTGCGCCCGGGCCTGATCGTGGGCCCCGGTGATCCGACGGACCGTTTCACCTACTGGCCCGTCCGTCTGGACGAGGGTGGTGAGGTGCTGGCGCCCGGGAACCCCGAGCACGCCAACCAGGTCATCGATCAGCGAGACCTCACGGAGTGGATCGTCCGCCTCGCCGAGTCCGGCACGGCGGGCGACTTCAACGCGACCGGACCCGCGGAGCGGATGTCGATGGCCCAGATGCTGGACCGGGTCGGGGCCGCCGCATCCAATCCCTACGAGCTGACCTGGGTCACCGAGGCGTTCCTGCAGGAGCAGGGGGTGGCGCCCTGGAGCGATCTGCCCGCCTGGATTCCGGGCGACCCGCTCATGTTCGTGGACGTGCGCAGTGCCGTGGCGGCGGGGCTCACCTTCCGGGACCTCACCGAGACGTCGCGCGATACGCTCGTATGGGATCGGGCCCGGCCCGCCGAGGCCCGTGCGAATCGGCAGTTCGGGATGAGTCGGGAGCGCGAACGGGCGGCGCTGGACGCCTGGGCGGCCAGGTAGGGTAGGGGCATGTCCGAAGCCCTGTCCCCAGAGGCCACCGAAGTCGCCGACTTCCTCCTGTCGGAGGAGTCGTACATCACCTTCGGGCTCGGGAAGCTGAACTTCACCCTCGCCGGCTTCCGGGTGGATACCCAGGGCTATCGGGAGATCGGGCACAAGATCCGGCAGGGGGCCATCGAGGTCCGTCCGGTCGAGTCAGCGCCGGGGTCCAGCGTCGCCGCCGTGTACACCGGGCTGCTCGATCGCCTGAGCGTGCCCGCCGGGCTCGACCTGCACACCCCCCGGCGCCGGCGCATCAAGGACCAGTCGATGGTCGTGCACGAGGTGACGCACGCCCTCGTCGACTTCCACCGCTTCACGACCACTGGAGCCCTCGACGAGGCCTGCGCCTACGTGGCGGGACAGCTGTATGCCATGTCGTTGGGAGATCTGCAGTCGAGCAGTCGCCCCCGCGACAACGCCATCTTCACCGCGTCCCGCACCATCGTGCAGCAGCGTCGGATGAAATTCGTGCCGGGTGCCGTCCTCATGGCGAGCGATTCCGACGTCGCGGCGTTGGCCGCTGCGGTGCGCGGACACACGCAGGCCTACCCGGACGCGGACGTCCGGCGCACGGGCGACGGTGTCCATGGGGGTCTGATCGATCCCTGGTACATGCCGAGGAACTGAGGGGGCGCCTCGCGCGCGCGGCGCAGCCCATGCTCTCCGAGTTCTTCGTCTACCTTCGCCTCGGGGTCGAGCACATCCTCGACCTGCGCGGCATCGATCACATCCTGTTCGTGATCGCCCTCACGCTGCCCTACACGGTGCGGGAGTGGCGGGC
>JAHHMJ010000195.1 GCA_018678395.1 Gemmatimonadota bacterium
GCGGACTCGCGCTCCAACGAGGGAATACCGCGGCTTCAGCGGGGTACACACCGTCCCGTACCTCCAACCCGCTCGACCGATGGTTCGCACCGTTCTTCGCCCGTCTTCCCGATCGCTCCTCACCGCCGGTGCCACGGCGGCCTTCCTGACCGCCTGCGGCGGCTCGGACGCCCCCGCCGGTCCCTCCGATCCCGGCGATACGAACGCCGATCCCGTCGCCTCGTTCGTGCTCGACGTCTCGGGCTCGACGGCCCCGGTCGGCGTCGCCGTCGACGGCTCCGAGTCCCGCGACCCCGACGGTGAGATTGCAGCCTGGGCGTGGGACTTCGGAGACGGGGGGACGGCCTCGGGGCAGTTCGCCACCCACGTGTTCGAGTCCGAGGGCACCTACGAAGTGCGCCTCACGGTGACGGACGATGCGGGCGCACGAACCTCGACGAGCCGGTCGATCACGGTCGCCGCAGGCGCCGCCAACCGCGTGGTCGGCGTCGTCTGGCACGATCTCGACAACGACGGGACGCGCGATACCGCGGAGGGCGGGGTCGCGCGCCAGCGCGTGTTCGTCGACCTCGACGCGAGCGGGACCCGAGATCCCGGTGAGCCCAGCGCGCTGACCGGCGCCGGCGGGGTGTACGAGATCACCGGCCTGGCGCCGGGCACGTACTCCGTCTCGCAGGAGCTCGGGATCGGCTGGACGAACACCGTGCCGGGTCCTTCGGCCGGTGCCGCCGTGCCGGAAGCCGCCACGACGTCGCCGGCGGTCCGCCCGACGGCCGGGGACGCGCCCTTCGGAGGCCGCCCCGGCTCGATCCTCGACGGCGAGGACGCACCCGACGCATTCCCCTTCATGGCCTCCATCCAGATCTCGAGCGTGGCCGACCGGCAGGCCGCCCACATCTGCGGGGGCAGTCTCGTGGCACCGCAGTGGGTGCTGACGGCGTCGCACTGCCTCTCGGACGACAACGGACAGCCGTTCCCCGACGGATTCCTCGAGGTGCTCATCGGAACGACCCGCCTGGACGGGAGCGGGGTCCGCATCCCCATCGACCGTGTGGAGCTGAACCCGGGCTACAGCCCGTCGGGCGGCTTCTACAAGCGGGACGTCTCCCTGGTACGCCTCGTGACCCGCGTCGAGGACCGGCCGCGCGTCTTCATGATGGACTCGACGACGCTCACGACACACGTGCGTTCGGGTGACCTCGGGACGATCCCGGGGTGGGGACGACTGGGGGACGTCGCGGGTATTCCGGTCGCGCTTCAGGTCGCAGACATCCCCCTGCGCCCGAACCAGGACTGCCGGGATTCGTGGAACGCGGGAGAACTGGAGCGCTTCGACGCCACCATGCTGTGCGTCGGGCACCGCACCGGCACGCCCGACACCTGCTCCGGCGACAGTGGGGGACCCTGGATGTTCGACATCGCCGGGCGCCTCCATCAGGCCGGCGCCGTGAGCTGGGGCCCGGTGCCGTGCGGTCGACCGACGGTTCCGAGCGCGTTCGCGAGCATCCCGGCCATGTACGCCTTCCTCGCCGAGCACATCCCGTCGGAGCCCTCCGGAGCGATCGAGGTCACCGTGGGTGACGGTGCCGCGAGGGCCGACTTCGGAAACTTCCACTGAGGTGCGCGGTGTTTGTGAAACCGCTCGGGGCCCCCTAGCGTAGAGATTGAAGGAAGGCAGGACGAGACGGACTCCCCCACCTGGAGTGCACATGCGCGCACGATTCGCATGGATGACGGCCCTCGCCCTGGCCCTCGGCGGGTGCGGGGCCACGGCCGCGCAGAACTCCCAGGACGGCGATCCGCAACCAGGCGGTCGCTCGATCGACGCCGAGGACATCCAAGCCTCGTCGGCGCGCACCGCCTGGGACGCGCTCCGACTTCTCGGCGCCTACCTCCGCCTCGAAGAGGACAAGGATCGCCAGCCGGCGCGGATGACGTCGCGAGGCCGCTCGAGCATTCACCTCAAGAGCGAGCCGCAGGTCGTCCTCGACGGCGTGCGCATCGTCGAGTACAGCGTCCTGCATCAGATGAATGCCGCGCTCATCGAGCGCATCGACTTCCTGACCGGTCCTTCGGCCAGCATCCGCTACGGGACCAACGCCGGGAGCGGCGTCATCGTGATCCGGACGCGGAACTCGAATACAGAGAACTGAGGGCGTCCGGACGGCGAGAGAATCACAACGTGAACGGGGGGGCACCGGATGACCGGTGCCCCCCCTTTTCACATCACTCGACGCCGAGAGCGGCGCGAGTGTCCAGCCCTACGCGCCCCGGTCGATGCAACCCGAGAAGTTCGGGTTGTTCTCCTCGGCGAAGGGTACCGGCAGGTTCACGTCGCCACCGTAGTCGGGGAACGCGGACTTGTGGTACGCACCCGTCGGGAAGACCTGGGTGGCCGCACGTCCGTACTGACGAACGAGCCGCCGCATGTCGCCCAGGCGGTGGGAGGTAGCGAAGAGGGTGAGCGCACGCTCCCGGAAGAGCAGGTCCACCCGGCCGTCGGCCGAACCCGGATCCGTCACAGGATCGAGTCCGTACAGCCCGCGCACCTCGTTGATCTTGTCGATGAACGTCCCGATCTGGTTGCCGGCCAGGGCGGCCTCGGCTTCGATCAGCCGCGCCTCCTCACCGGTGGCCAGGTTCGCCGGAGCGTCACGCCCCGGATACTTGAGCATGTTCCACTGGGCCGTGACCTCGTCGAAACCGAGATCGGTCGGGTCGTCCTGACCGAACGGCACCCGCGGATCGTCCAGGTCACGCCACGCCAGACCGTTCTGACCCTCGGCATTCGCCAGCGACCAACGCTCGAACACCGCGTTGAAGGCGAAGATCCCGTTCTCCTGACCGTTCGCGATGGAGTACGTCAGGTCGAACGCGAAGCTCGTGGGCACGCTGGCCACGGCCTGCGCCGCGGCATCGTACTGACCCAGGTTGAGCAACGCACGACCCTTGCCGATCGCGGCGAGGTTCGTGTAAACGGCGTCCCCATTGGCCCCGACGACAGCCTCGTCGAACCGCGCAACCGCCTGCTGGAACACCTGCTCGGTGGTCTGCGGTTCGCCGGGAACCAGATTCCCGGTCTCGTCGAGGTTGGAGAACGGCACGCCGGAGCAGTAATTCTCGCCGAAGAGCACGTAGGTGAAACCAGCCATCCCACGAAGCTCGCCGACGCGGGCGTCTCCGCCCTCGACGTTGGCCTCGATGGCGCTGGCCGCGCTCTCCAGCGCCTGCCGGGCACGCTGCAGGTCACCGAACAC
>JAHHMJ010000354.1 GCA_018678395.1 Gemmatimonadota bacterium
GACTCGGCGTACCCGTAGTGGTGGACGATCATCGACACCCCCCGACGCGCCGCGTCCATGGCGTTCAACACCGCCGTGTGCTGCGGCTGCACGTGGATCGCGGTGACCCCGCCGGCGGCGTCGATGGAGCGGGCGGCCGCCTCGAAGAGGTCCGGCGTGACCGCCAGGTTGTTCAGGTAGACCTGCCGCACCCCGTTGGCGATCATTTCCCGCGCGATCTCCGGCGCGAGTTCGGTGTCCCGCAGCTGCTCGGGCGAGTAATCCGTCTGCGACCCCCAGCCGTAGAGCGGGAAGAGACGGGGGGCCAGGATCTCGTTGTCCTGCTCCGCCTCCAGGATGTCCCGGACCCGCCCCTCCTCGGCCGGCCCGACGCTGGTGACACCGGTGACCAGCTGCATGTAGAAGATGTAGTCGAGCGGGAGTTCCTCTTCGCGCAGATGCAGGTGGAGGTTCATCAGTCCCGGCATCACGTAGATTCCGTCGCCGCCTTCGATCACCCGGTCCGCCGTGACCTCACGATCCGGATCGTGGCCACGCACGCTCTCGATCGTGTTGCCCCGGATGTGGATGTCGAAGGGTCCCTGCCCCGGCCCGCCGTGCCCGGTCAGAACCATCACGTTTCGGATGAGGAGGTCTTCGTACGGCCCCTCGGCGAGTCCGTCGTACTGCCGCGTCTCGACGTCGTCGGGGGCCGGCGTCACCCGCTCGAGCTGAGCGGCGAGCGCGGCGGGGAGAAATGCGGTCGCGAGTGCGACGACGAGGCTGCGGGTGAACATCGGTGACCTCCGGCACGAGAGAGCGGTCGGTCATGGTACGGCGGCGCCGCCTGGGACGCACACGGTGCGGCGGGAAGGCCGCCACCCGATTCAGTCGCCCAGTGCCATCTCCACAGCCGACAGCAGCTCCTCGGCCCGATAGGGCTTGGTGAGATAGGCCACCGCCCCCGCCTCCAGCGCTCGCTGCATGCTCTCGGGCTGGGCCCGGGCCGTCAGGAAGATCACCGGGATCGCCGCCGTGTTGGCGTTTCGGCCCAGCCGATCGTGGACGAGATGCCCATCGCCTCCCGGCAGTCCGATGTCCATGATCACCACGTCGGGGCGTTCCTTTACGGCCATGGTCATGGCGACGGTCGCGTCGCGAGCGCCGACGATGTCGTAGCCCTTCCCCTTCAGCCGAATGGCGAGTCCCCGGGCGATGTCCGGGTTGTCCTCCACCAGAAGGATCTTCCTTCGCATTTCCTGCCTCATGGTGCGGTCTCGTGGATCGGGAGTCATGTCAGCGGACGCCATTCCAGGTCGCCGAGGTCGTCGAGGGTGGATGCGACCCTCCGCTCGTCGGTATCTACGCCCCGAATCGAGCATTCGAAGCGTTCGGCTTCGGCGTCGAGATGGGATGCCAGCCGGCGCACGAAGCTTCCCGCCCCACTCTCGTCGGCCTCCAGCGCGACCACGACGAGCCCGTGCTTCCGGGCGAGCAGGGCTTCGTCTCGACCCACCCGCTGGATGGAGATGACCGCGTTGTAAGCCTCCTCGAGGCAGCCGTCGTCCACCTGCAGGGCGTGGCCGCGCAAAAGGACGAGCGAGAGCGGCGTCTCCGTGACGTCGCGCCGTTCGAGATGCGGCGCCAGGAATCCGGTCAGGAGATCTTCGTCGAGAATCGGTAGCGTGAACGTGAAGGTCGAGCCTTCGCCGGCTCGGGATTGCACCGTCAGCCGCCCGCCGTGCAACTCGACGATCTGCCGCGCCACGTTCAACCCGAGTCCGGTCCCCATCGCACCGGGCCCGTCCTTACGGCCGACCTGCACGAAGGCGCCGAAGATCGTGGCCTGGTCCTCCTCGGCGATGCCGATCCCGGTGTCTTCGACAGAGACGGCGACGCTGCGTCCGTGCGATCGAGCACTCACCATGATTGCGCCGCCGGACGGCGTGAACTTGTGGGCGTTTCCGATGAGGTTGACGAGAACCTGCGTGATCCGGTCGGAGTCACACAGCACCTCGGGCAGCGGCCCATGCAGATCCAGCCGCAGGAGCTGGTCCTTCGTGGCGGCCAGCGCCTCGAGGTCCTGGATGCAGCGTTCGAGCAGGGGGGCGATGTCGGTCTGCCTCCGGTCCATCTGGTACTTGCCCGACTTCAGCTGCGCCAGCTCGAGGAGGTCTCCGACGAGGCCCGTCAGCCGGTCGCAGTTTCGGAGCACCGTGCCCAGGAACTCGGCTTGATCCGCGTTCAAGGGGCCTGCCGTACCGTCGTGGACGAGGCTCGAGAACTCGCGAATGACGGTCAAAGGGGTGCGCATCTCGTGCGACACGGTCGAGACGAATTCGGACTTCAGGCGGTCGCTCTCCCTCAGACGATCGATCATCGCGTTCCGCTCGGTGACATCCCGCAGCGACATCGACACGAGAAGCCCCTTGTCGGTCTGGATCGGACTCGCGGTGACCTCGACGGGAAGATCCGGTCCGTCTCCACGGGGCACTACCAGCTCGAAGGGATCGTCCCACTCCCAGTCCGTTGGGGGTTGCTGAAGCGTCACGCCCCTTCCCAGCGCTCCGATGGGCGTGCCCGACAGATCGTAGTGTCGCGTTCCAAACAGCTTCTCCGCCCGTGTATTCACGGTGACGATGCGACCTGCGGCGTCGACGATGACGCCCGCGTCGGGCGCCGATTCCATGAGGGCGCGGAATCTAGCTTCGCTGCGTGCCCGAGCTTCGCGCGAGAGCTGGAGCCAGGCGAGGAGAAGTGCCAGAGCCAGCCCGGTCGCGAGGACCACGGCGGGAAGGCGGGAGGTCGACGCGGCGGCACGCTCCGCGGACGGCGCCGCAAGGAAGATGAAGTCGCTTCCGGCGACCGCTGCCTCCGACGCCCCGCTCTTCTCGTCGGCCCATTCCGCACCGCCGCCCAGTACCGGGACACCGTCGACGATCAGGCGGAGGTCGTAGCTGGAGCCCAGGTCCTCGAGGTTCATCGCCGACTGGTAGTCGAGTACCCCCGCGACGAACCTCTGAGGTCCGCCCTCCACGTGGATGGGTGCGATGACGAGAGCCTGCACGCCGGCGGGGGATTGACGCTCGGGCGGGGTCAGAAGCGTGACTCGCTCGGCGGCCGCACGGAGCGCGACCGATCCCGCTGCGGGCCGGCCGATCCACTCCTCCAGCTCCAGCGCGAGCGCAGGGTCGGAAAGGGCCCACTCGACGTTGAGCTCTTCGTCCAGCACGCCGACGCCGTGGCCATCGAGCACTCGATCCAAATAGTAGGCCGCGTCGATTCCCCATTCGTCTGCGGACCGATAGGCACCCGCCCCGATGCGGCGAGCCATACGGTCGATCGCGTCGATGCGGAGCCGCAGAAGACTCAGCGAATAGCTCTTCGTTTGCTCGACCCACTCCTGCGTGGCAGCGGCTCGCATGAACCGATCTCGATCCACCAGACCTTGTCGGACGGTCAGGGTGACCATGATGCCGAGGAGGACCGGGGTCACTCTGAAGGCTCGACGCGCCAGGGGTGATCCCAGACTCAGCATCGTCCCGGCACCGATCGAGAGCACCCAGAAGAGGCCCGCGGTATGGACCGCCATTGCATTGGAGCTCGCGGCGCCGAGGGCCGGGTCGAGTTCGAGCACGTAGAGGACGAGCACGGTCGACGCGAGGATTCCCACGAAACCCGTCAGGGTGGCCATGAGAGTGAACCGGCGAGAGCCCGGTGTCGGGGTGATCCCGAGCAGCACGACGGCCCCCATGGCTATGAAGCCCATGGCCGTCCAGGGGCTCATTCGCCCGGGGTGCGACGTCCGCGTCACTACATACGCATCGAAGAGCAGTTCGTCGATCCCCAGGTCGATATGGAGGACGTATTGCAGGAGCGTCGCGCTCGAGACGATGATCAGGAACGTGCCGGAAGTGATCAGCAGCCGCTGACCCCGTCGGCTCCGCATTGCGGGCGGGCCCGAGGCCACGACTACGAGCGCGGCGGCACCGAACAGGAAGCAGAGCGCCGAATTGACCTGCATCGGCGCGAACGTGGGGCCCACCTGAATCAGGGTATGGTCACCGACGACCCACCCGAAGAGGACGGCGGTCGAAATGAGGCCTGCGATGGCGGCGCAGCAGACGGCGAACGTTCTCAGCCCCGACCGGAGAAAGGCCGGCCCTGCAAAGTGTGATCGAAACCCAGCAGCTGGGGACTGCAACCTCATGCCACGGCCGCTAGACCCGTCCCGACCATGGCGATCAGTTCATCCCCCCTGTAGGGCTTGGTCATGAAGCCCACGGCCCCGGCCTCGAACGCCTTTCGGGCCGTCTCCTCCTGCCCCCTCGCGGTCAGGAAGACCACCGGGATCATGGCGGTGTGGATACTCCGAGCGAGACGCTCCATCACGTAGTGGCCGTCCTGCCCGGGGAGTCCTACATCCATGATGACCAGGTCCGGGCGCTCGAGGGCCGCGATGGTCAGGGCGAGAGTGGCGTTGGTCGCATGCGCGACCCGGTACCCATTCGCCTGGAGTCGAACCGTGACCCCACGGGCGACATCGGGGTCGTCCTCGACCAGCAGAATCGTCTTCGTCTCTAGATCGCCCACGGTGAACTCCGGATTCGGGAATGCTGTCATCGATTGTCGACAGCCGCGGCCGTTCGCTGAACCCT
>JAHHMJ010000193.1 GCA_018678395.1 Gemmatimonadota bacterium
GGGTCGATGCGCAGCGTGGTCACCAAGGCGTTTCCCGGGGCCTCGAGGGGTGAGCCCGTGACGCTCTTCCGGTCGCACCACCCGGACTATCGGGATGGCGGACAGATGCGGGATTTCGTCTACGTCCGCGATTGCGTCGACGTGATGCTCTGGCTTCTCGAGAACCCGGACGTCGATGGCCTCTTCAATCTGGGGACGGGTCGCGCGCAGACGTGGCTGGAACTCATGGGCGCCCTCTACGCGGCGGTGGGGCACCCGATGGAGGTGCGCTGGGTGGACACCCCCGAGGAGATCCGCGACCGGTATCAGTACTTCACCCAGGCCCGGATGGACCGGCTGCGGAAAGCGGGCTACGAAGGGCCCCTCCGCGGCGTCGAGGACGGTGTCGCGGACTACGTCGAGCACTTCCTGCTCCCGGGTCGGTATCGCTGAGTGCACCCGGGACCGCCCGTCAGTCGAGCGTCCGTGCGCGCGCGCCCGCCCGTTCCACCTGCTCGCGGAACCAGGGGATGGTCTTGCGCAGCCCCTCCTTCAACGAGACCTCCGGCTCCCACCCCAGCAGTTCGCGGGCGCGGGTTATGTCGGGCTGACGCACCTTCGGGTCGTCGGTGGGAAGCGGGCGTTCGACGATCTCCGACCGCCCCCCCGTCTCCTCGACGACGATCTCGGCGAGCTCACGGATCGTGAACTCCGTGGGATTGCCCACGTTGACCGGGTCGTGCTCCCCGGAGTGGAAGAGCCGGACGATCCCGTCGACCTCGTCCGAGACGTAGCAGAAGGACCGCGTCTGGGAGCCGTCGCCGTAGACCGTCAACGGGTCGCCGCGCAGGCCCTGAACGACGAAGTTCGACACCACGCGCCCGTCGCCCGGGCGCATGCGTGGCCCGTAGGTGTTGAAGATCCGGACGATGCGGGTGTCGACGCCGTGATGGCGGTGGTAGGCCATCGTCATCGCCTCGGCGAAGCGCTTCGCCTCATCGTAGCAGCCCCGAGGACCGACGGGATTGACGTGACCCCAGTAGCTCTCGGGCTGCGGATGTACCTGCGGATCGCCGTACACCTCCGACGTCGAAGCGAGCAGCAGGCGCGCGCCCTTCGCCCGGGCGATCCCGAGGCAGTTGTGCGTGCCGAGGCTACCGACCTTGAGGGTCTGAATCGGGATCTCGAGGTAGTCCACGGGACTCGCCGGTGAGGCGAAGTGGAAGATCCCGTCCAGCGGCCCATCGAAAGTGCGCGGCTTCGAGATGTCGTGCTCGATGAAGGAGAACCTCGCCCTCTTCTCCAGCGCATCGATGTTGGCGTGCGAGCCCGTGATGAAGTTGTCGAGACCGACCACCTCATGGCCGTCGTCGAGCAGGCGGTCGGCGAGGTGCGAGCCCAGGAATCCCGCTGCGCCCGTGACGAGGATCCTCATGACGCCCCCTCCGCGACTTCGATCCCAACCGAACGACGACCGATGGAGTGGTACTCGAAGCCTCGCCGCGCCATCTCTACGGGGGCGTAGAGGTTGCGTCCGTCGAAGAGAATCGGCTGTGCGAGCCGCTCCCGCATGGCGTCGAAGTCAGGGCGCCGATACGGCAGCCACTCCGTGTGGATCAGGAGTGCCGACGCCCCGTCCAGAGCATCGTAGTTGCTGTCGCGGATGTCGATCCGATCCCCGAAGATCCTGCGCGCCTCGTCGCCCGCCTCGGGGTCGTGGGCGGCGATGCGGGCGCCGCGCTCGAGCAGGCCCTCGATGGTGACCCGCGACGGCGCCTCGCGCATGTCATCGGTGTTGGGTTTGAAGGCGAGACCCCACACGGCGAAGGTGTGCCCCGCCAGATCGTCGCCGAAGCGCTTCACCACGCGCTCGAGCAGGAGGCGCTTCTGGTCCGCGTTCACCTGTTCGACCGCCTCGAGGATCGAGGCCGAAGCTCCGATCTCGCGGCTCGTGCGGATCAGCGCCTTCACGTCTTTCGGGAAGCACGACCCCCCGTAGCCGACGCCGGGAAAGAGGAAGGC
>JAHHMJ010000582.1 GCA_018678395.1 Gemmatimonadota bacterium
CCGCGCGGCCGCGCGTCGAGGACACCGGCATCGCGGCTCGCGCTCGTGCCGACGGGCCCGCCGGCCTCGGCCCCCGGACCGACGTCAGCAAGCTCGCCACGAACCGGGGCGAGGCGGCGGAGCGGAAGTCCACGCCGGTGACCGCCGCGGACGAGCCGGGGCGCAACGATCCGTGTCCCTGCGGCAGTGGCAAGAAGTACAAGAAGTGCCACGGGCGCGCCGGCTGATCGCGTAGGTCCCATGGCGCTCCCGTCGAGCAGTCCGGTGCCCACACCCACGATCCGGGGGGTTCCCCGGCCGCTGGCGCGCGCCCTGGAGGCGTATGCCGACCGGCTCGACGTCGACCTGATCCGCAAGGCGTACGATGTCGCGGTCGAGTGCCACGCCGGTCAGGTACGAGCCTCCGGCGAGGAGTACGTCTCGCACACGGTCGAGGTCGCCACCATTCTGGCCGGCCTGCGGCTCGATACCTCGACCATCGTGGCGGGCCTCGTCCACGATGTCGTCGAGGATACGGCACTGACGCTGCGGGAGCTCGAGGAGCGTTTCGGATCCGAGGTCTCCGCTCTGGTGGACGGGGTGACCAAGATCGGGAAGGTCCGGTTCCGCTCGCACACCGAGCAGCAGGTCGAGAACTACCGCAAGCTGCTGCTGTCGATGGCCGAGGATGCCCGGGTCATCCTGATCAAGCTGGCCGATCGGCTGCACAACATGCGGACCCTCGAGCACCTTCCCGACGCCAAGCGCCGTCGGATCGCGCGGGAGACCCGCGAGATCTACGCGCCGCTGGCCCATCGGCTCGGGATCTTCTCCATCAAGTGGGAGCTCGAGGACCTGTCATTCAAGTTCCTGGAGCCCGAGGTCTACGACGACCTCACCCGCAAGATCCAGCAGCGCCGGAAGGAGCGGGAGCGGCACATCCTGGAGCTCCGCGCGCCCCTCGAGGAGGAGCTGCGCCGCAACGACATTCCCGCCGAGGTCACGGGTCGGCCCAAGCACCTCTGGTCGATCTACAACAAGATGCGCAAGCGCGGTCTCCCCTACGAGGAGATCTACGACCTGATGGCCATGCGCATCATCACCGACTCGATCCAGCACTGTTACGCCGCCCTGGGCGTGATTCACTCGCGCTGGGCCCCGGTGCAGGAGCGTTTCCACGACTACATCGCCACGCCGAAGTCGAACATGTACCGATCGCTCCACACGACGGTCGTGGGGCCGGCGGGGCGGCGGTACGAGATCCAGATTCGCACCGAGGAGATGCACCGCCTGGCCGAATACGGGATTGCCGCGCACTGGAAGTACAAGGAGGGCGGGGGAGGGGGACGCGACGAGGTGGACGAGGCGCTGACGTGGTTCCGGCAGGTGCTCGAGTGGCAGCAGGACACCAACGAGCCGGAGGAGTTCATGGAATTCCTCCGGATGGACCTCTTCCAGGGCGAGATCTTCGTGTTCACCCCCAAGGGCGAGGTCAAGCAGCTACCGACCGGGGCGACACCCATCGACTTCGCGTTTGCGGTGCACACCGAAGTGGGGCTGCACTGCGCCGGGGCGAAGGTGAACGGCCGCATCGCTCCGTTGTCGAGGGAACTCCGCAACGGTGACAGCGTCGAGATCATGACGAACGGGCGCCAGTGGCCGAACCGCGACTGGCTCGCCTTCGTGAAGACGTCTCGAGCGCGGGGCCGGATCCGGCAGTGGATTCGCAAGCAGGAGTTCGATTCCGCCGCGGAACTCGGTCGCGAGTTCTTCGACCGGGAGCTGCGGAAGGCGCGTCGGGACCGGCCCTCGGATCCCGTTCTCGCCCGTGCGGCGGAGGAGTTGGGATATCCCGACTTCGCACACGTACATGCCGCCCTCGGACGGGGCGACGTCGGGCCGACGGCGGTGCTGCGGGCCCTTTTCCCCGGTGAGGATCCAGCGGAGCTGCGAGCCCGCACGCCGTCCACGCTCCAGCGGCTCGCCGAGCGGCTGATCCGGACCAACAAGGGCGTCCGGATCCAGGGGATGGAGAACCTCATGGTTCGCTATTCCCAGTGCTGTCAGCCCGTCCCGGGCGACGACGTGATCGGCTACGTCACCCGGGGTCGCGGCGTGTCGATCCACCGGGCCGATTGCCCGAACATCCTGAACCTCCCGGATCCGGAACGCCGCATCGACATCGAGTGGGCGGCCGAGAAGGAGGACCGGTTCATGGTGCGTGTCTACATGCGCGGGACGGACCGTCGGGGACTCCTCTCGGACGTGGCCAAGGCGATCACCGACACCGGCACCGACATTCAGCACGCCGACATGCGGAGCGTCGACGGCGGGATGAACGGTGAGTTCGTCGTGGAGGTGAAGGACCTTGCCCACCTCAAGAAGGTGCTCAGGTCCATCGGGCGCGTGAAGGGCGTTCTGAGCGTGGAGCGGCGGGAGAGCTTCCAGGAAACCGATCTCACCCTCTGAGCGTCGACCCCTCCGCATGTCCCTCTTCGAACTCGAGTCCTCCTACGAACCCGCGGGAGACCAGCCCACCGCGATCGCGGAGTTGAAGGCCGGTCTCGAACGCGGCGACCGCAGCCAGGTCCTCCTCGGGGCCACGGGCACCGGGAAGACGTTCTCGATCGCCCACGTCGTCGCCGAGCACGGGCGCCCGACGCTCGTGATGAGCCACAACAAGACGCTCGCCGCGCAGCTCTACGGCGAGCTCAAGTCGCTCTTCCCGCGTAACGCGGTCGAGTACTTCATCAGCTACTACGACTACTACCAGCCCGAGGCGTACGTCCCGGCGACGGACACCTACATCGAGAAGGACTCGTCGATCAACGAGGACATCGAGCGCCTGCGGCTGCGAGCGACGTCGTCTCTCATGGAACGGGAGGACGTCATCGTGGTGGCGTCCGTGTCCTGCATCTACGGGCTCGGCAACCCGCGCGACTACCGCGAGCTGATGCTCCACATCACCCAGGGTGGGCAGCATCCGCGGAAGTCGATTCTCGAGGGCCTGGTCGCCATCCAGTACAAGCGCAACGACTACCTCTTCGAGCGCGGCACCTTCCGCGTCCGCGGCGATACCGTCGAGGTGTTTCCCGCGTACGAGGAGCAGGCCGTGCGCATCGAGCTCTGGGGTGACGAGGTCGAGCGGATCACCCGGTTCGATCCGCTCACCGGCGACAGCATCGCACAGTTGGATCGGACGGCGATCTACCCGGCGAGTCACTACGTCACGCGGCGTCGTACGATCGACCAGATGATCCCGCTCGTGCGCGAAGAGCTGGCCGAACACGTGGTGAAGTTCCAGATGCAGGGGCGTCTCCTCGAGGCCCAGCGGATCGAGCAGCGGACCAACTTCGACATCGAGATGCTGTCGGAGATCGGCACCTGCCCCGGGGTCGAGAACTACTCGCTGTACACCTCGGGGCGTCGGCCGGGCGAACGACCCGCCTGCCTCTTCGACTACTTCCCCGACGACTTCCTCCTGATCGTGGACGAGAGCCACGTCTCGGTCCCCCAGATCGGCGGGATGTACAAAGGGGATCGGGCTCGAAAGACGACGCTGATCGAACACGGCTTCCGGCTGCCTTCGGCGCTGGACAACCGGCCACTCAAGTTCGAGGAGTGGGAGTCTCTCGTGAACCAGGCGATCTTCGTCTCGGCCACCCCGGGGGAGTGGGAGCTGGAGCGATCCGGTGGTGTCGTGGTCGAGCAGATCATCCGTCCGACCGGGTTGATCGATCCGGAGGTCTCGGTGCGACCCGTGAAGGGGCAGGTGGACGACCTGCTCGCGGAGATCCGGGTGCGGGAGAAGCGCGGCGAACGCGTTCTGGTCACGACGCTCACCAAGCGGATGTCGGAGGATCTGTCCGAGTACCTCGCCTCCGTCGGAGTCCGGGTGCGCTACATGCACTCCGACATCGACGCGATCGAGCGCATGGACATCCTTCGTTCGTTGCGGCTCGGCCGGATCGACGTCCTGGTCGGCATCAACCTCCTGCGCGAGGGCCTCGACCTCCCCGAGGTGTCTCTCGTGGCGATTCTCGACGCCGACAAGGAGGGCTTCCTCCGGGACGGGCGGTCGCTCATCCAGACGATCGGCCGGGCGGCGCGCAACGCGAACGGGATGGCGATTCTCTACGCGGATCGCATCACGCGCTCGATGCGCACCTGTCTCGACGAGACCGATCGGCGTCGGGTGGTCCAGCTCGCCTACAACGAAGAGCACGGCATCACGCCCGAGACGGTTCAGAAGAGCATCGAGCAGATCGAGTTCTCGACGCGCGTCGCGGACGCCCGCGGCAAGCCCGTGAAGGTGGCCGAGGCGCCGTCGACCTACGCGGACGAAGTCGATCGCGAGGCGTACGTGAAGATCCTCGAGGCGGAGATGGCCGAGGCCGCCGAGGCGCTCGACTTCGAGCGCGCCGCGTTGCTGCGGGATCAGTTGTTCGAGCTCCGGGCCGAGAGGGGCCGGCGGTGACCCTTCTCCCGGCGACCGTGTCCGAGGCTGCCCTCGAAGCGTGGGGCCGGGAGATCGGTTCGTCGGTCCGGGCCCCCGCCTTCTTCGCTCTGCACGGCCCGCTGGGCGCGGGCAAGTCCGTGCTCGCGCGGGCGATCGCTCGCGGTATGGGTGTGACCGGTGCCGTGCCGTCGCCGACCTACACGCTCGTGCAGCCGTACGAGCCGTCGCCGGGACGCCGTCTCGTACACATGGACCTGTACCGCATCGAAGACCCCGACGAGGTGATCGAGCTGGGCTGGGACGACTTCGTCGCAGACCCCGAGGCCCTGCTCGTCGTCGAGTGGGCGGAGCGCGCGGCCGAGCATCTGCCGCGGGATCGTTGGGACGTCCGCCTTTCGCCCGAGCCCGGGGCACCCGAGTTGCGGCGCCTGGAGGTCGAGCGAGCGGGCCGCCCGCCCGCGCTCCCGACGGCCCCCCGCGGTTTCCCGGAGCACCGATGACCGGCCTGCGCCTGGCGCTCGAGACCTCTGGCCCCGTGGGATCCGTCGCCGTCGCCGACGCTTCGGGCGTGCGCGCGCGGCGATTCCTGACCGAACGGAATCGGCATGCCCAGGTGCTCCCTTCCGCGATCGACGCGGTTCTCGCCGAGGTCGGCGCAGCGTGGGGTGACCTGACCGCCGTCGCGGTGGGCGTCGGACCGGGGTCGTTCACCGGGGTCCGTGTCGCCGCCGCGACCGCCAACGGCATCGCCCACGCCCTGGATTGCCCGGTGTGGCCCGTGTCGAGCCTGGCGGCCGCCGTCCTGGCGAGCGAAGCCCTCCCGGGTAGCACGGCGCCGTGGCCCGTCGATCACGGTGGGGCGGCCCCGGGGCGCCGTCGGGTCCTCTTCGACGCCCGCGGTGATCGCCTCTTCACCGCCGTGTACGACGTCGGAGCGGGGGCCCTCATCGAGGTCGAGGCCCCGCGGTTCGCCCGTCTCTCCGACGTGCTGACGCGGCCCGCCGCGGACGTCTTCTGTGGGGACGCAGCGGTCCGGCACCGGGATGTTCTGGAGGGGACCGGATCGAGAGTGCTGGATCCGCCCGCCGGTGTCCCGACCGCCGACGGCGTGCTTGCGGTGTGGGCCCGGTCTCCGGGCGAGCCGGTGGCGGCCGGCGCGTGGTCGCCGAGCTACCTGAGGGAGACGGGTGCCGTGCGCGCCCGGGACGAGACGTGAGCGGGCGTCACGGCCGATGACGCTGACCGCCACCGTCCGGACGATGCGTGCCGCCGACGTGCAATCGGTCGTCGCGATCGAGCGCGCCGCGTTCACCACGCCGTGGAGCGCGCAGACATTCGGAGCGCTGCTGGGTCGCCCCCGCGCCGAGATGCTCGTTCTCGAGGTGCCGGAGGCGGGAGTCGTCGGATACGCGATCGTCTGGTGCGTTCTCGACGAGGGCGAGCTCGCCAACATCGCCATCCGGGAAGATCATCGGGGTCGCGGCCTGGGCGCGCTGCTCCTCGACCAGGTGATCGCCGCGGCTCGTGCGCGCGGCGTACGCACCATCGTGCTCGAGGTTCGGCAGTCGAACTTGCGGGCCCGATCGATGTACGCTTCTCGGGGCTTCGGCGAAGTCGGGCGGCGTCGAGACTACTACGACGACCCGCGCGAGGACGCACTGGTCCTTAGATCTGAAATCTGAACCGGGATCGCATCCCGGGGGAGCACTGTATGAACGTTGCGGTCGTGGGTACGGGGTACGTCGGGCTGGTTGCGGGGGCCTGCCTCGCCGAGACCGGAAACCGGGTTACCTGCGTCGATATCGACGAACGCAAGGTCGCGGATCTGCGCCGGGGGGAGATCCCGATCTACGAGCCCGGCCTCGAAGAGATCGTGAGGCGGAACGTCGGCGCGGGCCGGCTCGTGTTCACGACCGAACTCGAAGGGGCCGTCCGCTCCGCGCGCGTGGTGTTCATCGCGGTCGGCACGCCGCCCGACGAGGACGGCAGCGCCGACCTCCAGCACGTCCTGGCCGTCGCCCAGGGTATCGGGCGCGCGATGGTGGGCGAGACCGTGGTCGTAACCAAGAGCACGGTTCCCGTGGGCACCGCCCGTCGGGTCCGCGAGGCCATCGAGGCCGAGACGGATCAACCGGTCCACGTCTGTTCGAACCCCGAGTTCCTGAAGGAGGGAGACGCGGTCGACGATTTCATGAAGCCCGACCGCGTCGTCGTCGGAGTCGACCACCCGGCGGCCGAGGCCGCGCTCCGAGAGCTGTACGGGCCGTTCCTCCGGACCGGGAACGCACTCATGGTGATGGACATCCCCTCGGCGGAGATCACCAAGTACGCG
The DNA here is from genome assembly GCA_018678395.1 of Gemmatimonadota bacterium. Lineage (GTDB taxonomy): Bacteria > Gemmatimonadota > Gemmatimonadetes > Longimicrobiales > Gaopeijiaceae > Gaopeijia. The sequence continues at coordinate 6,771 of JAHHMJ010000582.1, forward strand.
GCCAACGCGATGCTGGCGACCCGCATCAGTTTCATGAACGAGCTGGCCAACATGGCCGAGCGCCTCGGCGCCGACATCGAGAAGGTGCGCGTGGGCATCGGTTCGGACCCGCGTATCGGCTATGCCTACATCTATCCCGGCTGCGGCTACGGTGGCTCGTGCTTCCCCAAGGACGTCAAGGCGCTGGTGCAGACCGCTATAGAGGTCGGATACACACCACAGGTGCTGCAGGCCGTCGAATCGACCAACGAGTTGCAGAAGCACGTGCCCTACGAGAAGCTCAGCGGGCATTTTGACGGTCACCTCGCAGGCAAGACGATCGCGCTGTGGGGGCTCGCATTCAAGCCCAATACCGATGACATGCGCGAAGCGCCGAGCCGCGTGCTGCTCGAGGCGTTGTGGCGAGACGGTGCGCGTGTGCAGGCCTACGACC
>JAHHMJ010000018.1 GCA_018678395.1 Gemmatimonadota bacterium
GACCATACGCGAGTCGAACCCGGAGATGCCCAGGATCGTGATGGACTTCGAGATCACGGGGTCGGCCTGGATGGTGTAGGTGACCGTACCCTGGGTGGCGTCGGCTTCGGGCGCCGTGTAGGCGATCTCCGCCTCGACGCCGCCGTCGTCGGCCTCGGGGCAGCCGCCGGCCGCGGCCACTCGAATTGGGCCGAACTCGCGGGCATAGCGAATCGCCGTGTCGAATCCGGACTCGTCGGCCTCGCCGAAGCTCGCGCCGCCCTCGACCGCGCAGCCGCCGCGCCCCCTGAGCACGAACCCGGCCACCGTGGACTCGCCCGCGATCATCGGGACGTACGGATTGCCGTCGCTCGTCGTCTCGGTCAGGAGGCTGCTTTCGACCGAGATGTCGGTGCCCCGGACCTCCACGCGAAAGCTGTCGTCCTCGAAGTGGGTGCCCGGGGCGGAGACGTCCACCGAGTGTGAACCCTCCTTCTTCGCCCTCACCGTGAACTCCATGGCGCCGTCGACCAGCACCCCGGCCCCGATGACCTCGAGACCGGAGCCCGCGGCCGGAGTGATGGTAGTTCCGGCAGGAGGATCGACGCTCGAGATCGAACCCTCCTCGAAGGCGACGATCGCCACGGTGAAGGTCTCGCCCTGTTGGACCTCGTAGTTCTGCGTCGCGGTGACGAAGCTTCGGTCTTCGGTGTCGTCGACGTCGGGGTCCACGGTCCCGCAGGCGCCTGCGACGATCGCGACTGCCAGGATCAGGGTCAGCCGTAGGGAGCGGGAATGGGGGTGATTCGTCTTCATGAGGGTCACCTCGGCCAGTGTGAGATTCGTGCTTCACCCCCATACGCTGGAAAACGCGTCGAACCCGATCACGTGGGCGAGAGCGTGTCCGGTGCCGAGCCGCGGTGTCGCGGAAGACGCGAGAGGCGATGCGGCGGCTCCGGGGTGGCCGGTCCTGGAGGCCACCACCTAGCTTGCGAGTTCAGCTCGAGTCACGGAGCCGCGGCGAGGGAGTCCCTGTGTGAAGACTGGAATCGATCCTGCACGTGATTCCGTGTCGGGGGGCCTCCGTGCGCCCCCGCGCGCGCTCGTCGCCTGGGCGTGCCTGATCCTCGCGGCCTGCGGTGGCACGTCCGAAGAGGGGCCGGGGCCGGCCGAGGGCGGGAGCGACATCGAGGCGGTCGTGACACCCGACGCCACCGTGACCGACTCGCTCGCGGTGGGTGCTCTGAACGACGACCTCGTACCAGCGCAGCTCACGGCCGACGTAGGCATCTACCTGCTCGACACGAGCAGTCCTCGGTACGTCGAACGGATGTCACCGGACGAGGTGCTGCGGCGGTTCGGGGTGGCGAAGGAGATCTTCGCGGGGGTGGGCGTCCAACTGCGACTCCGATTCGTGCGCTTCGTGCGGCTGACCCCCGAGGTTCTCGAGATCCCGGCCAACGTCATGGCGGGGGAGCCCGGCGGACGGGTCGACGGGCTCTACGACAAATCCCGCCAGCAGCGCAGCACGCTGTCGCCGCAAGCCGAGGCCGTGTTCGAGGCCATCATCGAGCCCGACTCGCTGAACGACCGCACCGTCTATCTGGTCGGGATGGAAGACGTGCTGATGGCATGGTTCCGACAGGAAGACGATGGGTCCTGGACGTTGCAGAGCGACCCGACGAACGCCCTGTCGTTTCCATCGTACACTCTCGAAGACCGCATTCCGCGGCGACTGCGAGGGGTCATCACGATCCAGAACATCTTCCACACCGAGAAGATCGTAGCCCACGAGATCGGCCATAAGCTCATCAACGTGAGCCACGAATATCGAGACATCGCCCCCGAGCACGAGGTCCAGGCCGAGGGGGGATTGATGGTCTACGGCGAAGGCACCGAGATGCCAGCGGGCGCAGAGGGTCGCTGGCATCTCGAGCGCCTGCTGCGTTCTCCCTATCTCTACCGCATCGGCCCGGACGGACGTCGTCAGTACAATCCCGACTACCGGGAGTCAGGGCACTACGCCGACCCGATCTACGCGGACTCGATCGTGGGGTCGCTGGTCGTTCGCTGATCGGCTACGAGGCTGCGTTTACGACGGCCTGGTGCGGGGACCTGTCGTTCTGGACAGGCGTCTCTCTCGGCCGGGTCGCATGCGGGGGACTTCTGCCAAGGCGCTCAGGAGTAGCCAGTCGGGAAACGCCTGACGAAGCGCCCGTCGACCGCGGACCTGGATGCGACCTGCCCGGATCTCCGACCTGAGGTTCCGGAAGCCTCTCCACGCCTCGATGAAGACCCGCAGGTCGGCCGAGACACGCAGGTCCACGTCGTGGCCGGGATGCTTCAAGCACATCGTGACCGCACCTTCGTCGTTGACCAGCCAGAACTCGTCGCAATCGTCGGGGGCTTCGGTGAACTGGAACTCGACGACGACGCGGCTGTCCGGGAACGCAGACGGGTCGACTCGCGTGTGCATGCTCCACACCAGGAAGGCCGGGTCCAGATCTTCGACGGACATCTCTCGGGCCCATCTCTGTCCCCATACCGCCATTCCGTCGACCAACGGCCCGAGTTCCTGACCCGCGTCCGTGAGTGAGTACTCACGCCATCCGCCGGGCTGCGCTCGCCGGGCCTCGAGTATCCCGGCCCGCAGCAGCTCATCCAGGCGCCGTGACAGCAGGGATGGCGACATCTGGGGAACACCCCGGTGGATCTCGTTGAATCGAGTACAGCCATCGATCACCCGACTGATGACGAGGATCGTCCAACGGCGGGTCAGCAACTCCGCGGCGAGTGAGAGCGGACAGTATTGCCCATAGGAAGCAGACATGGTGTGAGTGTGCGTTCCCCTCCCGGTCTCGGCAACTACAGTTCTTGTAGTGGACGCTGTCGGGGGTCCCTGGTACGCTACGCGAGACCAAGGAGGAAGCCAGTGAACAAGTTGCCGTTCGTCATCGTCCTGACCTTCGCGTGCCAAGCGTGCTCGGAACCGCAGGCATCCCCGGGCCCGGGGACTCCCGGCGATCCCGTTGCTGCCGACGTCGTCGTCGCATGGAACGCACGCATTCTCGAAGTCGCCGAGGACGAGGATGGGTTCCTCACTCTCAAGGGCGTCCGATCGGCTGCCTTGATGCACCTGGCGATGCACGATGCGCTGATGAGTCTCGAGCCCCGGTTCCGCTCGTTCTCGAGCTTCGACTCCAACCTGCCGGCTGATCCCGTCGTTTCAGCGAGTGAGGCTGCGTATGGGGTGGCGGTCGTCCAGTACCCGGATCGCGCGGGGCTCTTCGACGAGGAGAGGGGTCGATGGGTTGCGGAGTCCACTTCCGACTCGGCCCTCGACGCGAATGCGCGCATCGTGGGTGCTGAGGCGGCCGCGGCAGTGCTGGCCCTGAGGGCGAACGACACGTGGGACACCAGTCCGTCGTACGACTGGCATCCGATGGGGCCCGGGGTGTATGCGGAGTTCAACGAACACAGTGGGACACCCGAGGGCTTCGTGTTCGGGGCCGGGTGGGCCATAGCGACGCCCTTCATGCTCGACGCGCCGAGCCAGTTCCGGTCGCCGCCGCCGCCGGAGATCCAGAGTCCGGAGTACACCCGCGCCTTCGATGAGGTGAAAGCATACGGCGAAGCGACGAGCGCGGTGCGCACACCGGACCAGGCGCACCTCGCGATGTGGTGGAAGGAGTTCGTGGAGAAGTCCCACAACCGGCTCGCTCGAGAACTCGTCGACCGACGAGGAACCGGTCTCTACGAGGCCGCCCGCCTCTTCGCCCTCCTCAACATGAGCGTCGTCGACGGCTATGTCGCATCGTTCGACAGCAAGTTCCACTACAACCACTGGCGTCCGTACACCGCGATTCGGTGGGCGTCCAACGATGGGAATCCCGACACCGAAGAGGACGCGTCCTGGACGAACCTGCACGATCACACGTACGCCTTCCCGTCGTACCCTTCGGCCCACGGGACGGTGTGTGCGGCGGCGATGATGGTGATGGGCGACGTCTTCGGCCAACAGACTCCCTTCGAGATGACCATCCCGGAAGTGGAGTCGGCGGGTCCCGGGTCTCCGCTGGTATCGATGGACCCGCCGAGTCGCGCATTCGAGAGCTTCTCGCAGGCCGCTGAAGAGTGTTCGGCATCGCGAGTCTACCTCGGCATCCACTTCCGCTACGACTCGGATGCGGGGACCGCATTGGGGCGGAACGTCGGAGCTATGGCGGTGAGGGAATTCCTGGTACCGGTGGGTGATGGCGAACGGTAGCCTGCCACCTTCCCAGGTCGTCCGCTCCAGGTCCGGGATTCGCCGCTTCCTCCACAAGCCGCCGCCGTTCCACGTCGACTCAGCGGATGGCCGCCCCTTCGACGTAGACGGTCACGACCTCACGGGTCGCTCGGATGTCGGCCAGGGGGTCGCCCGACAGCACGACGAAGTCGGCCCGGCGGCCCGCTTCGAGAACTCCCAGGTCCGCGCGCCGGAGGCATGCCGCGGATCCGGCGGTTGCCGCGCTGAGTGCCTCGGCCGAAGTCAGCCCCGAGTCGACCATGAGTTCGAGTTCGAGGTGCTCGAGGAAGCCCGGGAAACGGTTGCGGGGGCCGGCGTCCGTTCCCATCGCGATGGGGACGCCTGCGCGGGCCATCCGCTCCAGGTTCTCCTGCGCCACGATGAGCCCGGCCCGGTACGCCGCCGCGGCGGAGCTCTCGCCCATCGCCGCCTGGAACGCGGGAGCCGTCACCCGCTCGATCGTTTCCGCGTCGGCCCACTTCTGGAAGAGGGGGTCGTCGAACCAGTCCGGACGCTCGGCGTATGCGAAGGTCGTGATCTCGCGCGCCAGCGTCGGCACGTAACAGGCGCCGGCACTCGCGAACGCATCGGCGGCGTCCTCGGGCAGCGCGATGTCGCGCACCGAGTGCCCGATCATCGAGACCCCGAGATCGAGCAGTCGTTCGGCATCGGCGCGGTAGAACACGTGGGCCGAGACCGGCAGTCCCCTCGCCTCGGCCTCGGCCATCGACGCTTCGATGGCCTCCCAGGGCATGGGCGTCGACGTGCCGAGGTTGTCGTCGACCCTGAACTTGATCCAATCCGCGCCCGCCTCGGCGTTGGCTGCCGTTTGCGCGCGGGCCTCGTCGGCCGTGGGGCCCGTCACGACGACGCCCGCGTACTGCAGCCGGGCCCGTCCTGGAGCGCCGCTTGCCTCCGCGTCGCGGACCGCGCGAGCGGCCTCCAGCGGAATCCCACCCAGGCTGTTTACCGTGGTCACGCCGTGTCTCGCATAGAGCAGGAGGTCGCCCTCGAGGCGGTCGGCGGTGGGAGCCTCTTCGGCGAGGCCGGACCACGCGCCCGTCACGTGCGCATGTGCGTCGATCAACCCGGGAATGATCCACAGGCCCGCGACGTCGACGACCCGTGCGTCTTCGGGGACCTCTCCGTCGGCCTCGACCGAGATCACCCGTCCGTCCTGGACGACGAGCGTCGCGTCCTCGATCCAACTCGACCCGGTGCCTGGATAGAGGTGCGCGCCCGTGAACGCGAGGAACTCCGCACCTGCCGCATCGCCCGGAGCCGGGGAGTCGGCGGCGTCAGATGGCGGTGCATCCGCCGTACAGCTCGCAAAGGCAAAGGGCGCGACCAGGACCGCGAACACGGATGCGGTCCGGTACGGAAGTCGCGACGATCGGGTCGGTGACGGCGTCGGAATGGTCATGGGGCAAGCATAGATCCAGGGTGGGGCCTGAGCTACTGGGCCTTCCCCAGGCCCCGTCGCTCATCCCGGGAGGGGAGACTCCAGTCGTACGAACCGCAGATTGCGCACGCGACCCCCGGTGAGTCGGAAGCCGTCGACTCGGGCGTCGTCATCCCGCGTGAAGCGGAGTTCCTGCAGGAAGAAGAGATCGCACGGCGAATATCGGGTCCGCCCGGCCCGTGCACCACGCTACGAGCGCAACGGGTCCAATCTTCGGTGACACGTTCTCGCCGACTCTTCCGCGTCATCGGTCGAAGTGAACAGAACGACCCTTCCGACCGAGAGCCGATCATGTCCGACCGTCGCCATCATACCGCCGCCCGCTCGCTCCTCTGCCTGAGCGTCGCCCTCACCGCTGGTGCCTGCTCCGACGGCATGACGGCGCCCGAGATCGAGCCGGAGCCGGCACAGCCCGCCGTCGTCTACGACCTGGACCTGACCACCCGCTACATCAAGATCGTGGGCACCTGCGACGAGAGCTTCGGCAAGTCGCGCGATGGAGAGTTCCAGTGGCGCTACCGGGTGGCCGGCGTGAGTCGCGAGTTCGTACGGTCGACCGAGTCATACAACTCGCCGTTCGGCGAGAACGTTCAGCGTGGCGAGGGCGAGAACATCAACTTCACCAATCGCAGCTATGTGTGGCGGGGCCTGCAGTTCCCCGAGGGCGCGATCGAGGTCACGCTGTCGGGCGCCGAGTGGGATGGGGCGACCAAGGACGACCGCATGAAGAACCGCAGCGGCACGCGCCCGGTGCCCTTCTCGCTGGGCACGCACACGCGCTCCGTCACGGTGGGCGAGAAGTCGAACTGCCGGATGAGGCTCTACTACGACGCCACCTGGGTGCGGCGGACGCTCGACTGAGTCGATCGCCGAAGTCGAACCCCCAGACTCAACCGGGCCTGCGCGACCGTGATCTCCACCGCCTCCTCGCGCGGTACCGCGGGGCCCAACTATCATCGCGCTCCACCCCAGCCCGTCCGGAGTCCCATGCCGACCTCCCGATCCATCCGCCGCGCGCTCTTGACCGCTTTCGCCGTCGCTCCGGTCTTCGCCGCTGGTGCCGCCTCCGCTCAGGACGTCGACGACACCCCGCCGTGGCCTCCCGTCGCCACCTTCTCGATCCTGGGCTACGACCCCGAGACGGGAGAGATCGGTGGGGCGGTGCAGTCGCGCGTGTTCTCGGTCGGGAACGGAGTGCTCTGGGGTGAGGCCGGGGTAGGCATGGTCGCGACCCAGGCCATCGTCGACGTCAGCTATGGGCCGCAGGGGTTGGACTTGCTGGAGCTCGGCCACTCGCCCGAGGTCGTCGTGCAGACGATCCTGGCCGCCGATCCGGATCCCGACCCCGAGCGCTGGACCGTCGAGGGACGGCAGTTCTCAGTGATGGATGCCGAAGGGAACGTCGCGACGCACACGGGCACGCGATCGAGCGCATGGGCGGGGCACGTCGTCGGCGAGAACGTCTCGGCGCAGGGCAACATTCTGGCCGGTCCCGAGGTGGTCCAAAGCATGGTGGACGCCTTCGAAGCCACCGAAGGGCACCTGTCGTTCAGGCTGATGGCCGCGTTGGAGGCGGGGCAGGCGGCGGGCGGTGACACCCGTGGCATGCAGTCGGCCGCGATGCTGGTCGTGGCGGAAGACGGCGGTGTGTGGCTCAACAACGACGTCGTGCTGCGACTGCAGGTCGACGACGCCGAGGACCCCATCGCCGAGCTCCGGCGCCTCGTGGAGATTGCCGGGCGCCAGCGGGATCGGATTCGGGGGCGGCGCTAGTCGTCCGGGGAGGACCCGGCGCGTTCGGCGGTGGCAGCCGTCCGCCTCGGGCCCGGGGTCGCTTCCGCGTGCGCCCTCGCGCCGCCCGCTCCTTTCGCCGTATCATCGCGCACCCGCACGACCACCTCGGCCACGGCTCCCATGATCCGTCATCGCAGCGCCCTCTTTCCGATCCTCGCCGTCCTTCCCGCCCTCCTCGCACCGAGCGCCTCGTCCGCTCAGCAGGAAGAGACCTACGACTACTGGGCGTTCCAGCGGGGCATGATCCAGCACGGTGTGCAGGCGATTCTTCAGTGCAACGGGCTCTTCACGTCGAACCGCACCCTCGAGCAGGTCTTCGACCAGGAGCTCGCCTACCTGCGCGACCCGGTGGGTACGGCCGAGGGTGGGGACTACGAGGTCGACTGGGATCGCAAGGCGGTTGCGATCGGTGCGGGTCGTCCGGGTGAGCCGCCGACGATGCGCGCGGCCTTCCGCGACGGGATCGGGTGCGTGATCCTGCCGCCCGATCAGGACTTCGGCGACATCGACGCCCTGCCCATTCAGACGCTGGCGCCTCTCGAGGGCGATCCGGGGGCGATCGACTGGCCGATGGGGGATCGCGATGCGACGGCGGACATCCCTGCGGGGGTCGATGCCGCCGCGTTGCAGGCGGCCTCGGATTGGTCCTTCGATCGGCCCGAACAGCAGGAGACCCTGAGCCTGCTGATCGTGCACGACGGCAAGATCATCCACGAGCGCTACGCCGACGACGTGGACATGAGCACGAAGACGCGCACCTGGTCGACGGCGAAGAGCATCGCGGTCACGTTGATGGGGATGCTCGTCGACGAGGGACGGATGTCGCTCGACGAACCGCTGGGACTCGAGTGGCTGCCGCGCGTGCGCTCGCCGGAGACCGATCCCCGGAACGCAATCACGCTGCGTCACCTGCTCAACATGTCGAGCGGGCTCGAGGTGGTGGACAACTCCGGGATGGAGTACGCCACGGGCTCGGGCATGTCGTACTGGGCCGGCGCCAGCTCGGTGCGCGGCGCACTCAGCCAGGCGCTCATTCGCGAGCCCGGGACGTTCTGGGACTATGAGAACTACGACACGCTGCTCGGCGTGCTCGCGATGAAGCTGGCGCTGGGCGACGACCAGACCTACCTGGAGTACCCCCGCAAAGCACTGCTCGACAGGCTCGGGATGCGCAACACCTTCCTGTCGACCGATCGCTTCGGCGACTTCATCCTGAGCAGCCAGGTCTACACCAACGCCCGCGATCTCGCGCGCTTCGGCATGCTCTATCTCGACGGCGGCATGTGGGGTGGTGAGCGGTTGATCTCGGAGAACTGGATCGACTTCGTGCGCACGCCGGCGCCCGCTACCGCCGAGCTCGGCAACCAGTACGGCGGCCAGTGGTGGCTCGTGCCGGACAACGTCACCAACGTGCCGAAGGATGCCTACTCGACCGCCGGCAACCGGGGCCAGTACGTGCTGGTCGTGCCCTCGCACGACCTCGTGATCGTGCGTCGCGGCCTCGACTGGGGTCGCCAGGGCTTCAACCGCTGGGAGCTCCTGGCCGAGGTGCTGAAGGCGTTCCCGGAGTAGAGGCCCTAGTCCAACTGGCTCCGGACGTAGACGGTCAGGTCGCCCAGGAGGTTCGTGTAGCTCCCGTATTCGTTGTCGTACCACCCGCACACCTTGGCGTGGGTGACCGGCACCTGGACCACGGGGTCGGTCGATTCCAGGAGAGCGGGATCGAGACCCTCGAGGCCCCGCAGGTCGAGATCGACGAAGCCCGTGCGGGTGTGGGTCTCCACACCCTCGATGACGACCGCCGCCTTCATGCCGCTCACGTCGGCCGAGACGTTCTGCTCCTCCGAGTAGACCAGCAGTCCCTTCGCCTCTCCCTCGGCCACGGAGCGGTAGATGTCGTTGAGGGCCTGCCGGGTCACGCTGGACTGCCCGTCGTCGTCCAGCCTGGACTGGAAGGTCATGTTCAGGATGATCAGGGATTCGGTGGGTACCGGGATGCGGACCGAATCGGCCATGAAGCCGACCTCGGCGATCTCGGGGATGACCTGCTCCAGCGCGGCAGCCGCGTTGGTGGAGGTGAGGATGACGTTGTTCAGGATGCTCCGGCTGCGCCGCAGGTCCTTCGCCCCGGCCTTGGGCACGTTGTCCAGAACGCTCTGAGTGTTGGTCACGGCGTGGACCGTACTCATGCTGGCCGTGAGCACGTTGGAGTAGCGCAGCCGGTCCAGGATCGGCTTGACCATGTGGGCCAGGGCCGTCGTGGTGCAGGAGGCCGCCGAGACGAGGTCGTGACGCGCGGGGTCGAAGAGCTCGTGGTTGATGCCGTAGATCAGCAGAGCGGAGTCGTCGGGTAGGCTCCGCGCCTTGTCCTTGATCTTGAAGGCTGCGCTGTACACCACCTTCTCGGCCCCGGCCGCGCGGTGGCCTCGGAGCGAGCCGCCGGGCGCGTCCAGCGGGTCGGTCGGGTCGCCGAAGGCCCCCGTGGTGTCCACCACCACACGCACTCCATGGTCTCGCCAGCCGATGTCCTTCGGATTCCGGGCTTCACGGAGGATCTGCACAGGGGTGTCGGCCACCCGCAGGATGCCGCGCTCGCGGTCCTCGATGCGGATGCAGGGCTCGGCGCCCACGCCGAACAGGAAGTGGTGCATCCGCCCGTAGGTGGAGTCCTTCTCGATGGTCTGGCAGACGTCTTCGAGGCTGCGGCCCGCCTCCCGGCCCAGGTTGACCACCAGGCGGGGGAAGTGCCGGCGGGCGACGTGGTGCCAGACCGTCAGCTTTCCGATCCTCCCCAGACCGTTGATTCCCAGCGCCTCGGTTTGCGGCAGGCCGCTCATGGTGTGCTCCTAGAAGTCATGTTCTCGCAGGGCCCTGTACTCGGGCGATGCGCACGGGGTGAGTGCCGAGATAGACCGACCCGTCCATCCCGCTGATGGACAGGGAGGATCCCGGCTCGAGAGGTCGCCCGGCCAGGGCCGCACGGCCCGTCGCCTCGTCGACGTCCAGCGTGCGACAGCCGACGACGCACGTCTTGCCCAGGCGTTTTGCGACTACAGCGGCGTGGCTCGTGGCTCCGCCGACCGTGGTGAGGATCCCGTCGGCCTCCAGGACCAGCGGGATGTCTTCGGGGACGGTGTCCGGCCTCAGGAGAATGACCGGCTCTCCGGGGTGGCGCCTCCGGACCCCGTCGATCTGGGCCTGGTTCAGCGCGACGCGACCACACAGAGCGCCACCCGCGGCCCCGATACCCGAGGCCACGTGGGCGCGCTCGAGAGCCGGCGACGACTCGAAGGTGGCCACGGTCGACTTCTCCGAGAGCACGATGTCGCGGGTCTGGAGGATGAAGAGGTCCCGGGGATCACCGCTCTCGAAGGTGAACTCGATCTCCTGGTGGTTGAGCCGGTGCTCGAGAATCAGTCGTTGGGCGATGCCGCCCAGGGCCTCGTAGATGGCCGGGAAGGTGTGTGAGAGGGCCTCGGGGTCCCCACCTCCGCCGGATCGATGGGGCGTGAGGGGGGCGGTGGAGACCAGGCCGCTCACCACGTCGTCGCCCTGGCCCTGGACGATGAAGTCGCCGCGGAGCTCGAGGCGATGGCCGCCGCTCGTGGCCTCTCGGGTCATGGCGACGCCGGTGCCCGAGTTCCGATCCAGGTTGCCGAAGACCATGGCCTGGATGATGACCGCCGTGCCCCAATCGCCTGCGATCTGCATCTCGCGGCGGTAGACGCGGGCGGTGTCCGAGTCCCACGATCGCAGGACCAACTCCACGCAATCCAGGAGCTGTCGCGCCGGGTCGTCGGTGATGGCGATGTCGTGGTCCAGGGTGAGGACGCGATAGCCGTGGGCCAGGTCGCGCATCTGTTCGGGAGACAGCCGTGCCTTCTTGGGGACGCCCGCCCGGACCTTCGCCTCCCGCATCAGCTCGTCGTAGAGATCCCGGCTCAAGCCGTTGCTCATTCCCCAGAACTGCAGGAACCGGCGATAGGCGTCCCAGACGGCCCAACCTCGTCCCGGGCGGTGGGCCATGGTGGCGGCCAGCCCGGGGTGTAGCCCCACGTTCAGGAAGCTGTCCAGCATCCCGGGCATGCTCAGGGGCGCGCCGCCCCGCACCGACAGCAACAGGGGACGATCCGGGTCGCCGAAGCGGGCCCCGCCTCGGCCGACCAGGCCTGCGGCCCTGCGCAGGATCGCCTGGCCCAGGGCATCGTCGGAGACGATCGGGCGGGAGGTGCGGCAGCGGGAGAGTCCCGTGGTGAGAATGAACCCGGGCGGGACGGGGAAGCCGTGGTGACACAGCCGCTTCAGCATGTACCCCTTGTTGCCCAACAGCATCACGCCGTCGCGGGGGTCGTCGCCCCGATCCAGCTCGACCATCCACTCGTCGGGGCTGGCGGGCGCCGGGTCGGTGGGCTCCGCCGGGGCCAGCCCGGGCCGTGCGTCGTCCAGGCGGCGAAGGACCCGGCCCACGAGGCCGTCCAGCAGCTGGAGCCCGAAGGTGTCGGCGATGAGGTCCCGGAGGAACGGCTCCGAGACGTAGAGGAGCGCCTCCTCCCGGCCGGACCCTGGGCCGTGGTCGAGGAGGCCGCGATCGAGCAGGCGACCCGCCACGATCCGGAGCACGTCCTCGTAGCGGTCCAG
>JAHHMJ010000076.1 GCA_018678395.1 Gemmatimonadota bacterium
CGATGTTGTCGGCGAGGGTCGGGCCGATGCCGGCCACGTAGGAGAGCAGGGGCGCCGACGCGGTGTTGACCTCTACGCCCACCCGGTTCACACAGGTCTCCACCACCTGATCGAGCCGCTCGGCCAGACGCGTCTGGTTGACGTCGTGCTGGTACTGGCCCACGCCGATCGATCGCGCCTCGATCTTCACCAGCTCGGCCAGAGGGTCCTGGAGGCGCCGCGCGATGGAGACCGCGCCGCGGAGTGAGACGTCGAGGTCCGGAAACTCCGCCACGGCCCGTTCCGACGCCGAATAGACCGAGGCGCCGGCTTCGTTGACGAGGACGACCGGCGGTCCCCCTCCATTCAGCGCCCCGCGCACGGCGGCCTCCGTCTCCCGCGAGGCCGTGCCGTTGCCCACCGCCACCAGCTCGACGTCGTGCGACGCCACCAGCGCCCGCACCACCTCGGTGAAGCGCTGTTCCTGATGCAGGTAGAGCACGCCGGTCGCGAGCAGACTCCCCGTCCTGGAGATCACCGCCGCCTTCACACCGGTGCGGAAGCCGGGGTCCAGTCCCAGCACCACCTTCTCCCCCGCGGGCGGCTGGAGCAGCAGCGCCTCGAGGTTGGTCCCGAAGATCCGGATCGCCTCTTCGTCGGCCCGCTCGATCAGCTCCGACTTGAGATCGGACTCGATGCCGGGGTGCAGTAGCCGGCTCCACCCGTCCTTCGCCGCGGTTTCGAGCTGCGCCCGGGCCCGCCGTCGCCCGACCGCGTGGGAGACGACCCGGGCCGGTCCCTCGTCGGGAACCTCGATTCCCCACGAGATCACGCCCTCGGCTTCCCCGCGACGCAGCGCGAGGACCCGGTGCGGCGCCACGCGACGCACGGGCTCGCGGTGGTCGAAGTAGTCCCGGAACGACTGGGCCGCCGGGAGATCCTTCTTGCCGCGGCGCACCCGGGACGTGACGTGCCCCTTCTTGCGGGCCAGGTCGCGCACCCAGCGCCGCAGCGATGGATCTTCGGCGACGCGCTCGGCCAGGAGGTCGCGGGCGCCGGCCAGGGCGGCGTCGGCGTCGGCAACTTCGGCCTCGGGATCCACGAAGGGGGAGGCCGCCTTCCCGGCACCGGCGTCGTCGACCTGGCCGGCCCACAGCAGATCGGCGAGGGGCTCGAGCCCGCGCTCGCGGGCGGCGGTGGCCCGGGTCCGACGCCGTGGGCGGTGGGGCAGGTACAGGTCTTCCAGCTCCTGCCGCGTGTCGACCGCCCGGATCCGTTTCTCCAGCGCCGGATCGAGGGCGTCCTGGTCGCGGATCGAGCCGAGAACGAATTCCCGCCGGTCCTCGAGCTCCGCCCGGGCCTTCGCGCGTTCCTGCACCTGCCGCAGCTGGGTCTCGTCGAGGCCGCCCGTGCGCTCCTTCCGGTACCGGGCGATGAAGGGAAGGGTGTTGCCCTCGTCGAAGAGGGCGAGGGCCGCGGCGACGTCGCTTCGGGAGAGGGACAGCTCGCGGGCGACGTGGGGGGCCGTGGAGGCGAGGGGCATGTGGGACTACGGGTGGAGGGGGGGCTGAACGGGCCCTGAGCCTACCGAGGGACCGGAAGCGACACCAGCGATCGATCCACCGCCACGAGACCTCGCGCCGAGCCTGTCACCGTTCGTCCGGAGCCGTTAGCCTGTCCCCTTCTCGCACCTCGGCGCGCCGGCCGTCCCGATTCCTCGACTCTTCCAGGGCGCACCCGCTTGAACGCACTCCGAGGCTACCTGGCCATGGGCACGATCTGCATCGGTCTGCTCGTGTGCGATCTCGTGCAACGCCTGGTGATCGGGCCGTGGCTGTGGCTCCGACCGCAGAGTCGGCGACGGGTTCTCGGCGCCTGGATGCAGTTCCTGGAGGCGATCATCGCGTGGCCACTCGAAGCGATCGGGGGCGCGTCCCTTCCGCCCCGGCACCGGGTCGTTCCGAGCAAGCCCGGAGTGCTCATCGTCCTGAATCACCAGTCGCTCCTCGACATCCCCCTCGGGGTGCGGACGTTGAGCGAGGGCTATCTGCGGCTCGTCACGCGCCGTCGCTACTCCCGCCGCATCCCGCTGATCTCGCACCTGATCCGGCTGTACCGGAATCCCCTGGTCGACCCGTCGGCGTCACCGGGAGATGGTCGCCGCATGCTGAAAGAGCTGCGAACGATCGCCCGCGAGTCCGACGTGCCCATCATGATCTACCCCGAGGGCACCCGGACGAAGGACGGCGAGATCGGTCCGTTCCGGCCCGGGATGGGGCTCATCCTTCGCTCTCGTCCGTTCGAGGTCCACGCGTTCGTCGTCGATGGCCTCTGGAGACACGCGAAGTTCAATGACCTCATCGGGAACCTCCGTGAGATCGACGCGCGCATGGAGTACGTGGGGCGGTTCGACTGGACCGATCCCAAGGGGGACTCCGAGCCGTTCCTCGAGGAGCTGCGCGGGCGCATGGTCGACCAGTTGGCGGCGATGCGGGCGGCGCACGGCGAGTAGCCGCAAGGGGCGATCCGGAGAGGCCCGGGTCGGTGCCGTGCGACCGGCCCATCTCGGTCGGGACTCGGTCGTCCGCCCCCTTTGCGCTAGCTTCCATGATTCCGTGCCGGCGTTTCGAGTTGCCCTCCTGGCCGCTCTGCCGAGCACACAGCACACGGACACACCTTGGATTTCAACGCCCTCGGGCTACGCTCGACGCTCCTCAGGGGCATCGAGGATCTCGGCTTCACGACCCCCACCCCCATTCAGACGCAGGCGATCCCGGAGGCTCTTCAGGGTCGGGACATCCTCGCCTGTGCGGCCACCGGCTCCGGCAAGACGGCCGCCTTCCTGCTCCCCATTCTCGAGCGGATCGCCGACGAGCCGCGCGGTACGACCCGGGCGCTCGTCCTCGCGCCGACGCGTGAACTCGCGATGCAGATCGTGGCCGAGTTCGAGAACCTCGCGAAGCATACCGGCATGCGAGGCGCGGCCGTCTACGGCGGTGTCGGCATGGCCCCGCAGGAGCGCGCTCTCCGTCAGGGAGTGGACGTCATCGTCGCCACACCCGGCCGGCTGCTCGATCACTTCCAGCGCGGCAACGCTCCGCTGAAGGGGCTCGAGGTGCTGGTGCTGGACGAGGCGGACCGGATGCTCGACATGGGCTTCCTCCCGGACATCAAGCGCGTGCTCCGGCACGTGCCCAAGCCCGAGCAGATTCTCTTCTTCAGCGCCACCATGCCGCCTGCGATCGAGCGACTGACGAAGGAGTTGCTGACGGACCCGTTCACCGTGGCGCTGCAGCGGAAGGCGCAGCCGGCGGAGGGCGTCAAGCAGACCGTCTACCCCGTCGCGCGCAGCGAGAAGGCGCGTCTTCTGATCGAGTTGATCAAGCGGGAGGGCATGTACGACGCCCTCGTCTTCACCCGCACCAAGCACGGCGCGAACCGACTCGCCAAGAAGCTCAACAAGGCCGGAATCACGGCGGAGCGTATTCACGGGAACCGCTCGCAGAGCCAGCGGACAAAGGCGCTCGCGGGCTTCAAGCGCGGCGATTTCCAGGTGCTGGTCGCCACGGACGTCGCCTCGCGGGGAATCGACGTCGAGGAGCTCGGGCACGTCGTCAACTTCGACCTGCCCAACGTGCCGGAGGACTACATCCACCGGGTGGGCCGGACGGGCCGCGCGGGCGAGACCGGCGACGCCTTCAGCTTCGTGACCCCCGAGTGCGAGGAGGACATCGCGCGCATCGAGCGCGCCATCGGCAAGAAGATCCCGCGGGTGAAGGTCGAGGGGTTCGACGTGTCGACGACGCCGGAGGATCCCGCGGAGGTCCGGAGGGACGCGCGGGCCGCGCAGAGAAGCGGGCGCAGGGGCCCGAGGGGGCGCTCCGGCGCGTCGTCCGGTGGGCGCTCGAAGGGGGCGGCACCGAAGTCGAAGGGCGGCGGGACGCCGAAGACGCAGCACAAGGACGACGGGCAGAACGATCGTCCCAGGCGGCGCAGGTTCGGGAAGCGGCGCGGGTAGGTTCGGGAGCGCGCGGGCAGGTCCCGCTCCACGCTCGGCGAGAGGGCCCGCATCCGTCGTCGGTCCCTCTGTGG
>JAHHMJ010000528.1 GCA_018678395.1 Gemmatimonadota bacterium
GGCCTCACCCGTGTAGTGGGCCAGTTTGAGGATGCGGAAGACCCGCAGGACCCGGAGGATCCGGACCACCGCGAGCACCTGGCCTCCCGGCAGCAGCACCGAGATGTACGTCGGCAGAATCGCGAGCAGGTCGATGATGCCGAGCGCCGAGCGCGCGTAGAGCGCCGGTCGAGCGACGCACCAGAGGCGCACCACGTACTCGACCGTGAAGACGATCGTGAACACCCATTCGGCCGCACGCAGGATGGGCCCGTACGCCTCGCGGACGGGTGTCACGCTCTCCAGCATCACCGCCGCGACGCTGGCCAGGATGGCGAGGATGAGGACGACGTCGAAGCGTCGGCCGATCGCCGTCTCGTGACCGAAGATGATGTCGTAGACGCGTCGCCGGTTCGTCTCGGAGGCGGCCGGGCGAAGTCTGTCAGGCGTGTTCGCGAAGCGCCGGCGCTCGGGAGCGGGGATCATCTGCCACCCACCCGCGTGTCACGGGCGTCCCAGGGCTCGCCCTCCGTGATCCAGGTCGAGGGCGGATCGCCCCGCAGGTAGTGCCCGAACCACTCCAGGATGCGGCGTTGATAGTCGACCTGGTTCTCCTCGCGCCGCAGGCCGTGGTCGGCGCCGGGATAGACGAGCATGACGACCGGCTTACCCAGCCTGCGGGCGTAGTTGTAGTACTCGAGCCCCTGCCGGAAGTCGACGACACCGTCGGCATCACCGTGCATGAGCAGCACGGGTGTCTGCAGCTCGTGGATCGCCGCCACCGGCGAGCTTTCGAGGTGGCCCTCGAGGTCGTCCCACGGGGGGACCGCCATACGCGCCTGCCCCGTCTCCCAATGACCCAGCTCGGGGAGGCCGCCGTTCCAGTGCACGGAACCCGGGAAGGAGAGGAAGTTGGTGATCGCGGCCCCGGCCACGGCTGCCGAGAACCGGTGCATCCGGGTCGGCACGTAGGCGGCCTGATACCCACCCCAGGAATGCCCGACGATGCCCATGCGCTCCGGGTCGACGGGTGCGGCGGCGAGTGCCGCGTCCAGCGCGTGCTCGATCGCGTCGAGCGCCGAGGGACCCGGCCGGCCGGCCTCGTAGACGATGTCCGGCTGCAGGACGAAGTAGCCCTCCTGCGACCACACCTGGACGTTGTAGTAGTCGGTGCGCGACGGCGTCCGGTAGCGGTGGAGTCCCTGCGACAGCCGCTCGTACTGGTACAGGATCAGCGGATAGCGCCGCGACGGATCGTAGTCGGCCGGATACGTGAGGATGGCGTGGAGATCGTGGCCCGCAGCGGTCGTGTATGCGAGCAGCTCGTTGTGGCCCCACGCGTAGTCGGACTGGAACGGGTTGGTCGCTCCACGCTGGATCGGCATGTCCCACGAGGCGTCCGTGACGAAGACGTCGGGGGAGTCGTCGAAGCGCTCCCGCACGAAGACGTACCGGTCCGCCCGTTCGGCCCGGTCGAGTCGGCTGATCGAGGCCTCCGCGAAGACCAGCCGCTCCACCGCGCCGCTGTCCAGCCGGCCGTACCCGCTCGCCTTCGTGTCGGGGTCGAGAAGGCTCAGCCAGAGTGGTCCGTCCGGGTCGATGCCGGCTGCGCTCGGATCGAAGGGTGAGGCGTCCAGGTGCAGGTTGACCACCCGGTACTGCAGTCCGTCCTCGGCACCGGGAGTGCGACGCTCCAGCGTCCCGCTGCGCAGGTCCGCCTCCCAGACGTCGTGGCGATCGAGCAGCCACGCGACCGCTTCGTCGTCGGACCAGGCGGCCACGCCGTAGGGAGGGCGATCGCCCGGGTAGTCGTAGTCGTCGGGAGCCATGGTGAATGCGGTGGGCGCGTCGGCCTGGAGTGCCGTGCGCTCCAGGGTGGCGAGATCCGCGACGCTCCAGCGGCCGTCGTCGAAGATCAGCGCACGCGCGCCGGCGGGACCGAGGACGACTCTCGACGTGATGGCCTCGGCGAGAAGGGCTCGGGCTCCGGTGTCGACGTCGATCCGGTACACATCCTGGGTCGAGGCGCCGAACCGTCGTTCGAATGCGTACGGGTCGACGTCCGACACGATGGCCCAGCGGCCGTCGGCACTCGGACGGGCCGGCTCGTCGAGCTCGAGGCCCAGGCGGACGAGCCGGTCGTCGTCGAGGTGCCAGGCCGTGAGATGGGAGCGACGCGCGTCCGAGGCGGCGAAGTACTCCTGCGCCCGCAGGATGCGGTCGTCGTTCCAGTGCCAGACCTGCACCGGTGAGGGGTCGAGCTCGTCGGCGTCGTCTTCCACCTCTGCACCGTCTTCCGTGTCGGCACCCGCTCCGGTCCCGTCGCCCGGCTCGGCGTCGCCCTCGCCGGCGCCGTCCCACGGACGCAGCCCGACGAACAGCACGCTGCCCTCTTCGTTCCAGGTCAGCGTGGCGGTCTCCGTCACCCGCAGGGTATCACCGAACTCGTCGCGGTCCCGGGCGGCCAGGAGGTGCGCCGGCGCCTCGGGGTCCGTCGGATCGGCCCAGACCAGCACGTCGTGCGTCGGCTCGTCGTCCGGCCCGGAGGCCACCGCCCGCAGTACGGCCAGGTCGCGCGCGTCATCGCGCCACGTCGGCGGGCGATAGCGTGTCTCGGAGGCGTCGAGCGAGCGGAGCGCCCCGTCCACCGGGTCGTAGAGCGCGACACCGTTGCCCGCGCCCGATGCCGTGCGGAAGGTCACGGCGAGCACCGCGCCGGAGTCCCGCCAGGCGAAGGCTTCGACGTTGGCCAGACGCGTCCGCACGGAGCCGTCCCGCGCCAGGACGGTCAGGTCTCCCCCGACGCTGTCGGCCGGCGCCTGCGAGCGTGCGGCGATCCAGCGGTGGTCGCCCGAGAGGGCGAATCCCTCGGCCGCGAACAGCACCGTATCGGTTGCCGAGGTGAGGTCGACAAAACCGAGGCGCCGTGCCGCGTCGGGCGACTCTTCGTCCGCGTCCGAGTCGGCGTCCACCAGATAGACCAGGGTGGCCCCGTCGTCCGTGAACACGGGACCGACGCCTCGCGGGAACACCCGCTCGTCGTCGTCTCCCTCGGTCGGGTGCAGGCGCAGCTCGCGATCGCCCCCGACCGTGCGCACGGCGACGACGAGCCACCGTCCCGTCGGGTCCAGCAGCGACGATCCGAGCGACTCCCACCGATCGTAGTCGTCGGGCTGAAGGGTCGGGGCCGGGGTCTGAGCGGCGATCGGAGCCGGCCCGACGGGGCCCGCGGCGAACGGCGCCGGAAGCGCTACGAAAGCTCCGGCGACGGCGACCGAGGAGAGCAGAGAGACGACGCGCACAGCGAACTCCCGATGCGAGTTCCCGAGTGGCCGCGCCAGCTCGGGTCGGCACCTTCGTGGTCCACGATTGGAGGGTACCCCACTAGTGTGGGGCAGCGAGGCTCCCGGAGCTACCGCGTGCCGGTTCCGGTCGTGGCGGGCCCGTCGTCCCGGGCGAGCACCTGCCGCATGGGGCGAAGGAGGTAGACGTTGCCGGCCAGGCGCGCGCCGACGAACGCGATGAAGGCGGCGGTCACCCCGACCCAGCCGAGTCCGAAGCCGAAGAGGGGGAAGAGCAGGGCGATGCCGAGCACCTCGACCGTGGTCGCGCCGGAGATCGGCGAGGTCCGGCGGCCCTGCACCAGAACGGCCCGCTGCAGCGAGAGCCAGACCGAGAGGGCGGGGAGGGGCACCAGAATCCGCGTCGGCCACACGGCGAATTCCGCGAGCTCGGGAGACAGCCCCGAGATCTGCACGAACCACACCTCCGCGAGCGGGGTGAACGCCACCAGCGCCAGGCCCGCCGAGGTCGCCACTCCGAGCCACAACCCGAACCGGGCCATCACGCGATGGTGCTCGTTGCGGGATCCGAGCAGTGCGATGGCGGTTTCCTGGTAGCTGAGACCGAACGACCGGAAGACGAACGAGAGCGCGTGCACGACGGGAAAGACCGCGAGGGACTCGAGCGGAGCGGGTGCGCGGCCCATGAAGAAGGTCAGCAGCGGCTGCACGGTCAGGCCGATGAAGGACGTGAGCGCGAGCGGGTAATAAAACCGCGCTATGCCCCCGTAGCTCGGCACGGATGCGGGGTCGTCGGGCGCGGTCGCCCGGAGCT
>JAHHMJ010000215.1 GCA_018678395.1 Gemmatimonadota bacterium
CTCGGTGCGACCGAGAAGGTGCTGGCGGCCGGCGAGAGCCGCCTGACCAGCGCGGACGCCCCCCGCGTCGATTCGATTCTGCGCGACCTCGTACTGACGCCGACTTTCGATGCCCCGACCGGAGCACTCGACGCCCTGCTGCGGTCGGACCTGGGTGAGGTCCAGAGCTCCTCGCTCGTCCAGAGCACCACCCGCCTCCGCGCGCATCTCGCCAACCTGGAGCGGGAGCAGCAGTACCTGGACACGGTGGCGATCGAGGCGTGGCAGTACCTGGCGACCCTGGGCATCGATATTCCTTCCCTCGGGCTCTCCTGGAGCACGGGCCGCCCGAATCCAGTGGAGCAGAAGCTGAGCCCCGGATGGAGCCAGATCGGCGACCCGACCTTGCGCGCTTCAGTCTACACGGAGTGGATCTACCTCACGAACTGCCTCGGGGTCTTGGACTCGATCGAGTCCGAGCTCGGGGCGCTCGAGACCGAACTCGCCACCCGGCTCGACTCGTGAGATCGCACTCGGCCTAGACGATCCTCCTCGCCACCGGATCCCAACGAACCCGTCGGTTCTCCCGGTACGCGCGTGTCGCCATGTGACAGGTGATGGCCTCCTGGAAGCCTTCCTCGATGCCGCAGCTCGTCTGGGCATGGCCCCGGATCGCGTCGATCCACTCCTTGATGTGGAGGTGGTACGAGTTGACCATCTTCCCGTCGCGCCAGGTGTAGAGCAGCCCCCGTTGGGCGAAGTACGCGGCCGTAGCGGACGTCACGGCATCGACGCCCGAGGTGCGGGGATTGTACGAGAACATGGGCCGTGACGGATCGATGACGGCGTCGTCGATCTTCTCTCGATAGCGAGTGGAGTACGGGTCCGCCGTGACGTTCAGCGTCTGGCCCACCTGCATGGTCGCGTCGTGTCCCATGAAGACCTGACCGCGGTAGAGGCTGTTGGCCAGGGTGGCGCTGTACATGAGCGTCAGGTCGCGCTCCGGATACTCACAGACGGCCTGCCAGACGTCGGGTACCTCCCGCCCGTCCTTGAAGTAGTAGATGCCCCCGGACGACACGACGGATTCGGGGATCCCCAGCTCCAGGATCTGATTCACCGCGTCGTACTCGTGAGACATGAGGTCTCCCGCCAGACCGGTGCCGTAGTCCCACCAGCACCGCCACCGGAAGAAGCGCTCCGGACTGAACGCGACCTTGTTCTCCGATGGCTCCTGGAACTGATCCCAGTCGATGGTCTGCGGCGTGCCGCGCTCGTCGATGCCGTACACCCACGCGCCCCAGGGGGCGTTGCGGTTGGTGGTGACCTCCACCAGCGACACGTGCCCGAGCACACCGGCGTCCACGACCTCCCGCGCCTTGATGTGGGTCTCGGACTGCCGCTGCTGGTGACCCACCTGGAAGGTGATGTCCGAGGCGGTCACCGCGTCGTACATCTGGAGGGCCTCCTCCTCCGTGCGGGTCATGGCCTTCTCGACGTAGACGTGCTTGCCCGCCGCCACGGCATCGAGCGCGATGCGGGTGTGCCAGTGGTCCGGCGTGGCGATGACCACGGCGTCCACGTCGCTCTCCAGCAGCTCGTCGTAGCGGCGGTACCGGGTGGCCGCTACCGCCGTGGCGCCGCCGGGCCCGCTGGCGTTGGCCGCCGCCATCACCGCCCGCTCGGCACGCACGTCGAAGAGGTCGCACACGGCCGTGATCGAGACGTTGAGGTCGTCCTGCCCCATGAAGACTTCCAGGGACTTGTTCGCGGGGTTGTCGCGGTGGTTCTCGGCCTCCATCTCGATCCAGTCGGGATGGGCGAAGCCCAGGCACCGTCCCAGCGACTCGCCTTCACCACCGAAGCCCACGATGCCCACGCGGACCCGATCGCCCGGGGGGCGCGAGACAGCGTTGGGAATCACGGCCGGGGCCCGGCCTTCCAGCCGCAGTTCGGCCATGATGGCTTCGCGTTTCGCGTCGTCGGTCAGCTTCTTCTGGTACCATCCGGCGAAGAAGACACCGAGCACCGGCACCGAGGCCAGCGCCTTGAGCAGATCCCGGCGACCGATCCCCGTGGGGTCCGCCGTGCCGTCCATGTCGCTGCGCGTGTCGCCGCGCGTGTCGTTGCCCGTATCGTCGCTCATGTGGCCTCCACGGTGGTCCGGGGCTCACGCAGGATTCGGTCCAGGCCGATGCGATGGCTGGTGGGGAGTGCGAGCAG
>JAHHMJ010000424.1 GCA_018678395.1 Gemmatimonadota bacterium
TGATCCAGCCGAACGGTATCGTCGAGGTGAAGCGTGGGGAGTCGCAGTCGGTCCAGACGGTACAGCCGTCCGAGGTCGAGGGGATCTGGCGGCAGGACATCGCCTCCAATCCGAACCTCATCGCGGCCGTGAAGACCCACCCGGATGCGTCCTATCGCTTCATGGTGGATGTTCTGGACGCTCTCAAGGTGGCTGGAGCCGAACGGATTTCCCTGCAGGTCCTGGAGAACTGACCGATGGCGATCAAGGGTGGCGGGTTCTCCCGCAAGTCTTCGGCGTCGGACAAGGTGCCCGATTCCTCTCTGGCGGACATCGCGTTTCTCCTGCTGATCTTCTTCATGGTCACGACGGTCTTCCGGACCGACAAGGAGCGTGACATCGAGTGGCCTCAGGCCGAGGCGACCGAGAAAATCGACGAGAAGTCCAAGAACATCCTGAATATCTGGGTGGAGCAGAGCGGCTCCATCTTCATGAACGACCAGCCCTTCACGATGGACCAGGTGTCGGAGTTCGTGGGACCGCTCTACGCCCAGTCCGATCGCCGGCTGGTGATCTCGATCCGTGGGGATCGGGACGTGCCGTACCGTACCATGGACCAGCTTCAGACCGAATTGGTCGCGGCCGGGGTGGTGCGGGTGGTATTCGCCACTGAGCTCGAACAGCGCGTGACGAGGGCGAGACGATGACTGCACAGGCCGTACCTTCCGATACCGGGTTCACCGGCGACTCGGCGAATGACCGCCTCAAGAAGAGCTGGGACAACTGGTTCTGGGGCTCGATCATGGCCGCCGTCCTGGTGCATTTCATGGTGTTCCAGTTCTGGCCCGACATGACCGCCGACGACGTGTCGTTCGCGGCCGAGGACATGGAGGCCATCGAGCTTCCGCCGGAGATCGAGATCCCGCCGCCGCCGGAGGCCATCGCGCGGCCGGCGACGCCGGTGATCGCCGAGGCCGAGGTGGCCGAGGACATCACGATTGCCCCGACGACTTTCGAGGACAATCCGGTCAGCGATCTCCCGCCGCCGCCCGACAACTCGGGTGAGGCCGATATCGCGTCGGCGCCGACGTTCACACCGTACACGGTCGCCCCGGACCTCATCAATCGTGACGAGATCGGCCGTTTGCTCATGCGCGAGTATCCCCCGCTCCTCCGGGATGCCGGGATCGGCGGAACCGCCCGGGTCTGGTTCTTCATCGACGAGAACGGTCGCGTGCAGGACACGCGCATCGACTCGAGTTCGGGACACGCCCAGCTCGACGAGGCCGCTCTGAAGGTGGCCGACCAGATGCGGTTCACGGCAGCGCTCAACCGGGACAAGAAAGTGCCGGTCTGGGTGGCGTTCCCGATTACCTTCCAGGTTCGGTAAGCCGCAGCCCGGTCGTCGCGCTCGTTTCGAGGCCCCGCCGGCTCGGCGCCGGCGGGGCCTCGTCGTATGCGTCCCCCTCACCACCCGTTTCGACCACGGTCATCGCATGACCTCGACCGCCCTCGTTCACGAGTACGCCGCCCGCCTGACGGACACGCTGCCGCGCGTCCGCCATTCGATCACGCAGGCATGTGCGGCCGTGGGGCGCTCGCCCGAGAGCGTACGCCTCGTGGCCGTGACGAAGGGGCATCCGCTGGCGGCTCTCGAAGCTGCTCGTGACGCTGGGCTGCGGGACTTCGGCGAGAATCGGGTGGCGGAGCTCGCCTCCAAGGTCGAAGCCTTCGGGAGCGCCGACGTCCGATGGCACATGATCGGTCACATCCAGCGGCGGAAGGTCCCCGACCTGATCGGCGTGGTCGACCTCATACACTCCCTGGACTCGCTGCGCCTCGCTCAGCGGGTGTCACGGGTCGCGGAGGACCGCGACCGGATCGTGGACGTGCTCGTGCAGATCAATACCTCGGGGGAGGACGCCAAGGGCGGCCTCGATGCTTCGGAGGCGCGCGAGGGTGTGCTCGAGGTGGCGGCCCTTCCGGGAGTGACCGTGCGGGGCCTCATGACCATGGCGCCGTTCGTCGATGATGAGGGAATCCTGCGCAGCGCCTTCCGAGCGTTGCGCGAGATCCTCGCAGACGTACGTGTGGTGGACCCGTCGGTCGGCGACGAGCTCTCGATGGGAATGACCAACGACCTTCGCTTTGCCGTCGAAGAGGGGAGTACTATGGTGCGTATCGGCACCGCTCTCTTCGGGACCCGTCCCGGCACCGGCTGACGGCCTGCATTCGCTAAGATGGACGACAACCCATGATCGACCTGACTCCCCTGGACGTCCGCAAGAAGCGCGGCGACTTCAAGAAGAGCCTTCGCGGCTACGACCCCCTCGAGGTCGACGGCTTCCTCGAGCTCGTCGCCGAGCGCATGGAGGAGCTGGTCAAGGCCAACATGACGCTCGAGGAGCGCGCGCAGCGTCTGGGAGAACAGGTCGTATCGCTCGGCGGGCGCGAGCGCGCCGTCAACGAAGCGCTGGTGACGGCGCAACAGCTCCGCGACGAGATTCGCGACCAGGCGCAGCGCGAAGCCGAGCAGATCCGCCGGGACGCCGACCGTGAAGTGTCGCAGCTGCGCAAGGAGGCCGAGCGCGAGACCTCGCAGATGCGCAAGGAAGCCGAGCACGACGCGTCCCAGATGCGGAAGGAGGCGGAGCACGAGGCTGAGCACCTGCGCAAGGAGACCGAACTCGAGACGAAGTCTCTGGTCTCCGCGGCCGAGGCGGAGTTGAAAGAGCGCAGCAAGGCGCTCACCGATATGGAGTCGCAGCGCACCCGCTTCCTCGACGCATACCGTCAGCTTCTCAATCGTCAGCTCGAGCTCGTCGAGGTCGAGGAGACGCGCTCCCCCCTCGAAGACGTCGCGGTCGAACTCGACCTCGGCGGTGGTCGCGGCAGCTACCAGGCTCCCGACGCGGAGTCCGCGCCGGCGGACGTCGACATGGCCGCGGCGGAGTCGGACGCGTCGACGGACGAGGCCGAGGGTGGCGAGTTCGATGCCGGGTGGGAGGACGGAGGGGACCCCGATCACGGCGACCGCGACGCTGAGCACGAGGTCTCGGGTGACGAGGGGTCGGCGGCCGACGAGCCCGTCGCAGCCGACACGGATGTCGGCGTGGAGTTCGACGACGACGATGCGATTCCGGTGGAGGGACTCGCTCCTTCGGGCGACGACTTCGTCGAGGACGACGTGACCCTCCTGCCGGCACCCGGAGCCTCCGGGTCGTCTCTGGTCGGCGAGGCGTCGCTGTCCGGGGGAGCGGAGGGTACGGACGAGGACTGTCACGGTGGAGCGCATGGCGGCTGACGCGACCGCGACCGAAGCGCTCGGCGAACTGCATGAAGCCGTCGCGGCGGTACGGGCCGTCGCGGGGCCGGCGTCACCGTGGTGCGGGATCGTCCTGGGCACCGGCCTCGGGGGCCTGGCCGATGCGATGGACGTCGACCATACCATCCCGTACGATCGTGTGCCCGGGCTTCCCCGGCCGACTGTCGAGAGCCATGCCGGTCGTCTCCTGCTCGGGCGGCTGGAGGGCGTGCCCGTCGTGGCACTTCAGGGCCGCTTCCACCTCTACGAGGGGTGGTCCGCGCGTCGGATCGCGTTCGCCGTACGGCTGCTCCGGCTGCTCGGAGCCGAGGTGCTCCTGCTCTCCGGGGCCTGCGGCGGGATGAACCCGCTCTGGGATACCGGCGATCTCGTGCTGCTCGACGACCACATCAACCTCCTGGGTGACAACCCGCTGATCGGGCCCAACCTGGATGCGTTGGGTCCCCGATTCCCCGACATGAGCGCGCCGTACGACCCACGATTGCAGGCGCTCGCCGTGGAGGTCGCTCTCGATCTCGGCGTCGGCTTGCGCCGAGGCGTCTACGCCGCGGTCTCGGGGCCCAGCCTGGAGACGCGGGCCGAGTACCGCATGCTGCGGACGTTGGGTGCCGACGTCGTGGGCATGAGCACGGTTCCCGAGGTCATCGCGGCGCGCCACGCCGGGATGCGTGTCCTGGCTCTCAGCATCATCACCGACCGCTGCCTCCCCGATGCGCTTGAGGAGGCCCGGATCGAAGACATCCTCGCGGTCGCCGCCCGAGCGGAGCCCCATCTCACGTCCGTCGTTCGCGGTGTCCTGTCGCGGCTCTCCACCGAGCGCTCCTCCTCCACCTCGTAGCCCGAAGTCCGATGGCATACCCCGAGTTTCCCACCTCCCTCCAGGATCTGGAGGAAGGCCTTCTCCAGCGTTGGCGGGACGAAGACCTTTTCCACGCCACGCTCGACGCCACCGCCGACGGTGAGCCGTTCGTCTTCTACGAGGGCCCACCGACCGCGAACGGCCGTCCGGGCCTGCATCACATCATCAGCCGGGCCATCAAGGATCTGGTCTGCCGGTACCACACGATGCAGGGACGCTCGGTCACCCGGATCGCGGGCTGGGACACCCACGGTCTGCCGGTCGAGATCGAGGCCGAGAGGCGACTGGGAATCAGCGGCAAGCCCGAGATCGAGGCGCTCGGGATCGAGGCGTTCAACCAGGCGTGCAAGGATTCGGTCTTCACCTACAAGGAGGAGTGGGAGCGGCTCTCCGAGCGGATCGCCTACTGGCTGGACTACTCCCGCCCGTACGTGACCTTCCACCGCGACTACGTCGAATCGGTGTGGTGGGTCCTGAAGCGGTTCGCCGACGAGGGTCTGCTGTACCGGGGGCACAAGAGCGTGCCCTACTGCCCCCGTTGCGGCACGGCGCTGTCCAGCCACGAGGTGGCCCAGGGCTACGAGGACGTCGAGGATCCGTCGCTGACCTTTCTCGCGCCGGTGCTCGCCGCCGACGGCTCGCACGACGGACGGTACTTCGCCGTGTGGACCACCACGCCCTGGACCGTTCCGTCCAACGTCGGCCTGGCCGTCCACGCCGGTCTGACCTACGCCGAGGTCGAGTTCGAGGGACGCCGGCTCCTGCTGGCGAAGGACCGGGTCGAGGCGGTGCTCGGCGAAAGCGCCCGAATCGTCTCCGAGTTGCCCGGAGCCGACCTGGAGGGCCTTCGCTACGGTCGCCCGATCGACGTCGTCCCCGAGCCGGCGCACCTCGGCAACGCGTGGACGGTGGTGCTCGAGGACTTCGTGAGTGCCGACGACGGGACCGGGATCGTGCACATGGCTCCCGCCTTCGGCGCCGACGACTACGCCGCCGGGCAGAGGCACGACCTCCCCCTCCTGCGCCCCATCGACGATGCCGGGGTCTTCCACGCGGACCTGCCCGAGGTCGGCGGGATGTTCGTGAAGGACGCCGACGAAGTCGTGATCGAGGGCCTTCGGGAGAGAGGGTTCCTGCTGCGCGCGACGTCGGAGGTCCACTCGTACCCGCACTGCTGGCGCTGCCGCTCGCCGCTGATCTACATGGCGAGGGACTCCTGGTTCGCGGCGACGTCCACCCGCAAGGAGGAGATGCTCGCCAACAACGCCCAGGTCTCGTGGTATCCGCCCGAGGTCGGGGAGAAGCGTTTCGGCGAGTGGCTGAGGGGCAACGTGGACTGGGCGCTCTCCCGGGATCGCTACTGGGGCACGCCGTTGCCCGGCTGGGTCTGCGACGCAGATCCGGACCACGTCGAGTGGCTCGGCTCCTTCGCCGAGCTCGAGGAGCGCGTGGGGCCCCTCGGCGACGACTTCGATCCGCACCGACCGTTCATCGACGAGTTCACCTGGGAGTGCTCCTGCGGGGGCACCTTCCGGCGGACCCCCGGCGTGGTCGACGTGTGGTTCGACTCCGGCTCGATGCCCTACGCGCAGTGGCACTACCCCTTCGAGAACGCAGAGGAGTTCGAGGGCCACTTCCCGGCGGACTTCATCTGCGAGGGCCTCGACCAGACCCGGGGGTGGTTCTACTCGCTCATGGCCATCTCCACGCTGCTCGGTCGCGGGCCTTCCTTCCGGAACGTTGTCGTCAACGACCTGATCCTCGACGCCGAGGGTCAGAAGATGTCCAAGTCGCGGGGCAACACGGTGGACCCGTGGGACGCGGTGGCCGCGCACGGGGCCGATGCCGTGCGGTGGTATCTGATCACCGTCTCGAACCCGTGGGTGCCGAAGCGCTACGACGACGCAGGGGTCCGGGAAGCGACGCGGAAGTTCTTCGACACGCTCGCGAATACCTACCGGTTCTTCGCGATGTATGCGTCGATCGAGGGGTGGGCGCCCTCCGATGCGGACCCCCGTCCGGAAGATCGGCCGGTCCTCGACCGCTGGCTTCTGTCCGGACTCGAGGGACTGACGCGCACCGTTCGCGACGAACTGGACGGGTATCAGTTGACGCGCGCCTACCGAGCCGTGATCGAGTTCGTAGACGATCTCTCGAACTGGTACGTGCGCCGCAGTCGGGGACGCTTCTGGGGCAACACGGACCCGGCCGATACCCGGGCCGCCTTCGCGACGCTCCACGAGGCGCTGGTCGAGGTCTCGCTCCTCGTCGCGCCCGTGACTCCGTTCTTCGCAGACTGGCTGCACCGCGCGCTCACCGAGGATCGCTCCGTCCACCTGGAGCGGTACCCGGAGTCCCGCCCGGAGCGCCGCGACGAGGCACTCGAGGACGAGATGGCTGCTGCCCGCGCCCTCGTATCCCTGGGGCGGGCCGCCCGCGAGGAGGTTCGAATCCGGGTTCGGCAGCCGCTCCGGACACTTCAGGCCGTCGTCCCCGGGGCCCTCGAGCTTCGAGAGGAGGTCCTGGAATCGGTCCGCGACGAACTGAACGTCAAGGACATCGCCTTCCTTTCGTCGGCGCAGGGACTCGTGCATCTCGAGGCCCGACCCAACTACCGTGCGCTGGGCCCCCGTTTCGGGAAGTCCACGAACGACGCCGCCCAGGTCATCCGAGCGCTGGACGGCTCCGTCCTCGCGGCCTACCGCGACGGGGGCGAGGCCCACTTCGAGCTGGACGGCGAGCGTCATCGGCTCGAGCCGGGTGATCTCGAGGTCGTGGAGGCGGCCGAGGGTGACCTCGTGGTGCGCAGCGAGAACGGACACACCGTCGCACTCGATCCCACGCTGGACGACGACTTGCGCGCCGAGGGGATGGCGCGTGAGCTGGTCAATCGGATTCAGCGCCTGCGCAAGGACAGCGGGCTGGAGGTCACCGACCGCATCCGGCTCGGGATCTTCGGGCCCGATGACGTGTCCGGTCCGGCCTCCGCCTGGCGGGAGTTCATTGCCGGCGAGACGTTGGCGGTCGCGGTCGAGATCGCGGCGGACGGGGCAGGGGAGTGGGACGGCTTCCGCGAGGTCGACCTCGACGGGATCTCGGCCCACATCGGCGTGGCCCGGGTCGAGGTCGACGACGTGTGAGCGTCCCGCAGTCGCCCGAGCGGCTCACGGTGACTGCGGCCGACGCGGGTCCTCGACTGGACGCCTGGGTCGCGGCCCGCCTCGATCTGTCCCGCACTCGGGTACACAAGCTCCTCGGTGCGGGCATGATCCGGGCACGTCCCCCGGGCCGGGAGTGGCGTACGCCCCGGAAGTCGGATGCGGTCGCCGAAGGGTGGGAGATCGAGGTGACGATCCCCCCACCCGTGCCTGTGGACATCGTCGCGCAGGATCTCCCGCTCGCGATCGTCTATCAGGACTCGGAACTCGCCGTGGTCGACAAGGCCGCCGGCATGGTGGTGCATCCCGCACCCGGGCACCGCGACGGCACTCTCGTGAACGCCCTGCTCCATCACGTCCGCGACCTGTCGGGGGTGGGGGGGCGGCTGCGGCCCGGCATCGTGCACCGCCTCGACCGGGACACGTCGGGGTTGCTGGTCGTCGCCAAGACGGATCGGGCGCATCGGGCGCTGTCCGCCGCTCTGCAGCGCCGCGAGGTGAAGCGCCT
The DNA here is from genome assembly GCA_018678395.1 of Gemmatimonadota bacterium. Classification (GTDB taxonomy): domain Bacteria; phylum Gemmatimonadota; class Gemmatimonadetes; order Longimicrobiales; family Gaopeijiaceae; genus Gaopeijia. Next base: position 7,830 of record JAHHMJ010000424.1, read on the forward strand.
CTATCTGGCCGCGTCGTGGGGCCACCTTGCCGAAGCGCCCGTCACCGTGGACCGGCCGATCGGTCGAGATCCACGAGACCGCAAGCGAATGGCCGTGGTCGAGGGCGGGCGACGCGCGCTGACCCGGTTCCGGGTGCGCGAGCAGTGGCGCGCGGCCGAGTTGCTGGACGTCGCGCTCCGCACGGGACGCACGCACCAGATTCGGGTTCACCTCGCCTCTCTCGGGCACCCCGTGGTCGGCGACGCCCTCTACGGTGCAGGGCGGGAGCGGGGTATCAGCGGCCCGGCCCGCGAATGGGCACGGCAGCTCGCCGCACGCGTGCCTCGCCAGTTCCTGCACGCGGCCCGGCTCGCGTTCGACCATCCGGAGACCGGCCGGCGCATGCGCTTCGAGGCTCCGCTGTCGCCGGATCTGGCCGAAGTTGCGGCATGGGCCGCGAAGATTTGAGTCGCTGCGGCGGCGGTCGATACTCCTCCAGCGTCCCCGGGAAGCCACGAAGTGCGCTCCCGTCCTCGCGGAATGCCCCGTCGAGTCGATGAAGGATCTGGATTCAAAGCTGACCTTCGAGACGTTCGTCGTGGGGCCGGCCAACCGGCTGGCCTCGGCGGCGGCGCGTCGTGCTGCCGAATCGCCCGGCCGCAACTACAACCCCTTGTTCGTCTATGCGGCGTCGGGGCTGGGGAAGTCGCATCTTCTCCTGGCGGTTGCGAACCAGGCGAAGCGAAGCGAGCCTCCGCTGAACATCCGGTACGAGACGCTCGAGGAGTATCTGGCCGCGCTCGCCAACGCCCTCGAAGAAGGGCGCAAGGACGATCTGCGCGACCGCTACCGGGAGCTCGACATCCTCCTCCTCGACGATGTCCAGTTCCTCGCGGGGCAGCCCGAAGCGCAGGAGATGCTGCTCGGTACTCTCGACGGGTTGTCCGCCGCCGAGCGGCAGGTGATTCTGGCGAGCGACCGACCGCCCTCCGAGATCGACGGTCTCGACGCACGCCTGCTCTCCCGCTTCTCGGGCGGCCTGATGGTCGACATCGCCCCGCCGGAGTACGAGACGCGGGTCGCCATCGTCCGTCGCAAGGTCATCGAGCGCGGGCAGTCGCTGGCCGACGGGGTGGCCGAGGCCATCGCGCGCTATCCGATCAAGAACGTTCGGGAACTGGGTGGGGCTCTGAACCGCATCCTCGCCGTCCAGGACCTCGAGGGTCGTACGGTGTCGGCCGACGACGTCCCCTCGTTCATGGGCGAGTGGGCCCGTACGGCCGAGTCTGCCGGCGAGCCCGGTGAGTTCGGTGCCTTCCTGGACGAGGTTTCCGGCGCGGTCGCGAGCGCGGTCGAAGACGAGCCGACGTGGCGGAAGCACTATCGCGAGGCCGCCGAGGCCGCCGAGAGAGACGGCTTCTCGGCGCGCCGGCTGCGTGCCGCGCTCGATGCGCGGGTAGAGCCGTCCTCGTGGCAGGGCCGGGTCGAGGGCTTCCGACAGGACATCGTTCGACTCCGCGAGATCGACGACGAACTGGTCCGGTTGGAGAACCCCTGGCCCGAGGCGGCGGCGAGTGTGGTCAGGGATCCGGACCGTGTGGAGGAGGCCGAGGCGTTGCTGGCGTCCGTCCGGGAGCGGGTCCGACCCTTCAAGGAGCTGTCCCCCGGGCCCTCCCTCGGCGAACTGGCCGAGCAGCTGCCTGCTCTGCCGCTCAAGGCTGCGACCCAACTGGTCTCGGCCGAGAAGCCCGAGTACAACCCGCTTTTCC
>JAHHMJ010000438.1 GCA_018678395.1 Gemmatimonadota bacterium
GAAGGTGAGCTTCGACTACCCGCGCTCCTACGCCTGCGCCAACGAGTGTGCCTTCATCGGGACGGTCTATACGCAGCTCCCCGACGGCACCGAGAACGGCTCCGAGGGCGTCTTCCTCTATCACGTGAACGAGGAAGGCAAGATCTTGTCGCTCCGCGCGTTCTGGGAGTTCGAGCGTCCGAGACTCGAGGCCGACATCCATCCGCCCGTCGGACGGGAGCGCTGACGTGCCGGCCTTCGCGCGCATCGAAATCGAGGAGGCGCTCGACCAGATGGATCGGCTCCGGGCCGAGTCCTCGAAGGCGGGAGACTGGACGATCTGGGCTCGATGCCTGTCCGAGGACGTCGAGTTTCACGATACGATCTACGGCAGCTACCACGGACGTGAGGCCGTCGCAGATTTCGTCGTCCGGGTCCACGCTCCCTTCCCTCATCTCCGATACGAGCGAGACTGGTCTTTGATCGATGTCGACCGGGCGGAGGTGATCTTCCTGCAACGGATGATCCTGCCGGAGCCCGAGGGCTACGAAGGGTCGCCCTTCGCGACGGACGTCTGGTCGCGCCATCGCTATGCCGGCGAGGGTCTCTGGAGCCTGAAGCAGGACGTGACGCTCTCTGGATCCCAGGCGGACGCGAACTTCCAGGCCTGGATGGAGGCGGGGGGTCGCTTCGCGGCGCCCCCACTCCCGCCGCCGCAGGCGAAGCCGAACACGCAAGGGGCGGAATCGCGATGACGGATAGAGCAGGCGAATGCACGACGATTCCGGCGGATCGCGTCGAGCGTTGGGACGACGCGGCCGACGTCGTGGTCGTCGGGTGCGGATCGGCAGGCGCGAGTGCGGCGATCGAAGCGGTCGAGGCGGGTGCCGACGTGCTCGTCGTCGATCGAGCCAGCGGTCTCTCCGGAACGACGACGCTCGCGGGCGGTGTGATCTACCTCGGTGGAGGAACACGCGTGCAGGTCGCAAACGGCATCGAAGACACACCTGAGGCAATGTTCGACTACCTCGTCGCGAACACGCCAGAGCCCGACGAGGCGAAGATCCGCATCTACTGCGAGCAGAGCGCCTCGCATTTCGACTGGCTCGTCGACCACGGTGTGCCCTTCAGCGACGAGTACTACCGCGGCAAGCATCACATGCCCGAAGAGCCGATCTGCCTGATGTACTCGGGCAATGAGAAGGCCTGGCCGATTTCGGAGCGGGCGCCTGCTGCGCCGCGCGGACACAAGGCGAAGGCCCAGGGCGAGGCGGGTCCGACCATCGTCCATCGCCTCGCCGAGACCGCCGAGCGTGTGGGCGCTCGGGTCGAATACGACACCCAGGTCACGAATCTCGTCGTGGTCGAGCGCGGTGCGGTCGTGGGTCTTCGGAGTGTCATCTTCGGCGAGGAGCGTTTCGTCGCGGCGCGTCGCGGTGTCGTTCTCGCCGCGGGTGCCTTCTCAATGAACAAGGAGATGGTGGCCGAATACTGCCCGAGCCTCGCCAAGCGCGGTGTCCACCGGCAGGGCAATCCGAACGACGACGGAGCAGCGATCCAGATGGGCGTGGCAGCCGGGGGGCGCGCGATTCACATGGAGAAAGCCTTCGTCACGTCCCCCTTCTATCCGCCCGAGAGCCTCATCAAGGGCATTCTGGTCAACAAGCACGGGAAGCGATTCATCAACGAAGACTGCTACCACGCGCGCACGATGGACACGGCCTTCAATCAGCCCGATGGCATCGCCTATCTCATCTGCGACGAGACGACCTTCGGGCGCCCGGAGCTCGGAATGCAGCCGCTGATCGACGCGTGGGAGACGATCGAGGAGATGGAGCGTGATCTCGGCCTGCCTGAGGGAAGCCTCGAGGAGACCATCGCACGCTACAACGAGTTCGCGACGACGGGACAGGATCTCGACTTCCACAAGCATCCCGACTGGATGGCACCGATCGCTACGGCGCCCTTTGCGGCGCTCCAGTGCTCGGTCGGTGAGTCGTACTACGTCGGCTTCACGTTGGGCGGGCTCGACGTATCGGTCGATGCCGAGGTGCTGGGCGGAGACGGCGAGCCGATTGCCGGTCTCTACGCCGCGGGCGCCTGCGCCTCGAACATCGCTCAGGACGGCAAGGGCTACTCGAGCGGGACCTGCATCGGCGAGGCGACGTTCTTCGGGCGACGGGGCGGGCGTCACGCTGCGCAGCGGGTGTGACCTGCCTCTGACCTGTCTTCGAGCTTTCAAAGGAGTCCGAGTGTGGAATCTCTGGATCGATCGCTCCAAAGGCTCGCCGGCGGAGTAGTCACGCCGCGGCACCGAAGCTGGCTCGCGATCGATCAAGGGGTCTTTCCGGCTCTCCTGAACCTCGTGTTGAACGGAGGCATCGCGTGGCTGATCTTCCGGTGCAGCCGAACGTGGTCGGTCCTTTCGGGAGAAGGGACTGACGAGATGGGAGAGTCGGGAGAGATGAATCACGAACGCCGCCGGTTTCTCGCACAGGCCGCTCTGCTCGCAGGCGGAACCCTGTCTTTGGGCTGCACTCGCGCGCTATCGCTCGTCCCCGAGGACGGGCCGCGTACCCCGAGCGAGTCGCTTCTCGATGCGGGTCGTCGTGCACGACTCGTTCGCGCTGTCGATCTGATCCTTCCCGAGACCGACACGCCCGGGGCCGTGGCCGCGGGCGTACCGGATTTCGTCGAGATGATGTTGGTTGACTACTATTATGA
>JAHHMJ010000196.1 GCA_018678395.1 Gemmatimonadota bacterium
GTAGTGAAGGCTGTTCTCGAACCCGCTCGTGATGCCGTAGTGGCACTCGGCGCATTGGTCGAGGTTCTCGAACGACGGGAGCTTCACGAAATCGCCCGAGTGGGCGAGTACCTTGTCGTCCGTCTCATCGACACCGCCGTGACAGGCGATGCACCCCTGGCGACCGTGGATGGTGTTCTCGAACTGCGCGAAGCCCTCGGGCTCCAGGTAGACCCGATCGTAGGGCTCGATGTAGGGAGGTGGCCCCGAACACCCGCCGGTCGGAATGATGGAATCCGGGGTGTGAGTCGCGACCAGGGTATTCAGATCGGTGTGGCAACCGACACACGATGCGGTCGCTGCGACCGTATCGGGTAGCGTGACCTCGGTATCGTCGCTGCAGGCGACCATGGTCCAGCCGCAGGTGACGGAGAGCGCGAGGATCAGTTGTCGTATGCGCATGACGGACTCGCTTTGCCGTAACGTCCAGGGGCGGTCCGTTGTGCCCTTCGACCCGCGCGTCGCGCGGCCGTCCGTGGTGGATCCCCCTTGCCCTCGTTCGGGCCCAGCCCCCCGGAGCGCGGATGCCGGATCTCTCGAGGGTCCGGTTTCAGGCCACTCCGGGTGCGTTGGCCTCACACTTGAAGTTTCCGTATCCGGAGAGGCCGTCTCAATCGGCCAGAGGTACCATGCCCGATGGTACGAAAGTACCGGCCGGCCGGACGGCCTCGGCGCGAGAGAGAGCAGGTGTGGGTCGACCATACGAGATGAGGGGCGAGGAACCTGGGTCCCTCACCCCTCGGTGCTCCGGCGCGCCCCGCTGACGAAGGGGGATCCTCGGAGGAAGGCGTCGACCGGAGACTTTTTCGTGAGCACGGTTGCGGTTCGAGGCACTCCGAAGTGTCCCCCGGAGACTTCACCTCGCACCTCGACGCAGATCACCCGACAGCGATCCAGTCCGCGCACCCCAAAGATCCCTGTCGGGACCCCGGGGTGCCAATGGGCCAGAGGTACCGCCTCCGCTGGTACTTTGGTACTAATTAGGCTGCCCGGACCCGCTGAACCCCTCGCGCCCCGAACGGGGGCTCGTCGCGGAGGATCGACTTGACCCGAGTCCTGATCGCACTGGCCGAGCCCATCATGGAGGCGGGCCTCGAGCGGATCATCGACGACAGCGACGACCTGACCGTCGTCGGTTCGCACCCCAACCTCGAGGGCATTCGGGACCGCGCCCTGGAGACCAGCGCCGACGTCGTGATCGTCGACGTTCACTTCAGACGCCAGGACCCCGCCCTCGTACCGGACCTCGCGTCGGCAGGGTCTCGAGTTCTGGTGCTGGTCGATCACTCCGTCGACGAATGCGCGCTCCGTGCGGCGTTGGGACTCGAGGGTCGAGCGGGACTCTCCGAAGAGGCCCTCGCGGCGCTCGACGAGTGCTGCCTGACCTCGCTTCGCCACTCCGCTTCCGGTTGCATGGCGCGCGGAGCGACCCCGGACATCGTCCTCGAGACCCTGCGCACCGTATCGCGGGGTGAGATCGCCGCGGCGCCCTGGCTCAGCGCCATGGCCGGGACGGGCCTCGGCGGCCTCGGCCCATCGAACGGAGGCGGCCCCCGGCCCGTGACGGCACGCGAACTCGAGGTGATGTCCATGGTCGCAAAAGGCCTGAGCAACAAGGGGATCGCCCGCGAGCTCGGCCTCAAGGAACAGACCGTGAAGAACCACCTCGCCCACATGATGGAGAAGCTGGGTCTCCGGTCTCGGCTCGACGTGGGGATGTTCGCCGTGAAACACAACGTGCACGTCGGTGATCCCATGGCGGACCCGGTGACCGACGGCGACTCCTCCTCGGCGGGGGACTGAGTCCGCTCGGCGCCGCCCTCATTTCGAACGCGACGAGGGCCGATCGGGATTCCCCGACCGGCCCTCGTGTCGTGCTCCGTTCGCGCACCCGAAGACGCGCCGCGGATGAGCCCTACATCACCAGGCGCCGCATCTGGGCGATCTTCGCCATGTACTTCTCGAAGAACCACTGGTGGATGTCCATCATGTCGAGCTCGCGGCCCTGAATGTAGGCCTGCTCGATGTCCGTGAAGGTGTCGAGCGGGTTGCCGGTCGTGATGAGGACCGTGGCGTCCTTGCCGGGCTCCAGCGAGCCGACCTGGTCCCCGATGCCCATGATCTCGGCGGCATTGAGTGTGACCGCCCGGACCGCCACGTCCTCGGGCAGTCCAAAGGCGACCGCCACACCGGCCTCCCACTGGAGTCGGTTCGTGTAGGCCGCACCGCCCCCGCCGGAGATCGCGAACCGGACTCCCGCTTCGTGAAGACGCGCGGGAAGCGAATAGGCACCGTCGTAGCCCTCGTACTGCCGGCCCGGCCCGTTGAGGGTCGAGGTCAGGATCACCGGCACGTCGGCCGCCACGAGACGGTCGGCGACGTGAATGGCGTCGCGGCCGCCCCGAATGACCAGACGGACGCCCTCTTCTTCGGCCCAGGTGATCGCGTCGTTGATCTGCGCGATGCCGTCGGCGGCGACCACGACCGGGATGTCACCGTCGAGGGCCGGGAACATGGCCTCGTAGCGGCTGTCACTCCGGACACGCTCGCCCGCCTCGACCGCCCCCCGGTAGGCCCGCGCATCGGCGAAGAAGCCCTTGATCTGCTGGACCTGCTCTTCGTACGAGGGGCGGTCGGCTCCACCGTTGCCGAACCCGGGGAAGCCCCCGAAGCCCCGGAAGCGCGGCGGGTTCGGGTTCGGCCAGTTCACGTTCAGTGCGGCCGCACCCTTGAGCGACATCTCCTCCCAGGTCCA